>JAHFPK010000286.1 GCA_023266715.1 Hyphomicrobiales bacterium
GGCAAAATTCGCCTTGAGAACCTCACGGTCTCCTATGACCGCGAGCCAGCGGTGCATCATCTTACGGGTTGCTTTGAAGCCGGCAGCCTCGCGGCGGTAGTTGGCCCCAATGGGGCAGGCAAGAGCACGCTGCTCAAGTCCATTGCAGGAATTCTCCACCCGGACGAGGGGTCAATCGTTCTGGAAGGTTTCACCGCGCGCCAGCTCGGCTATCTGCCGCAGCAGACCGATATTGACCGTTCGTTTCCGATCAACGTGTGGGACACGGTCATGCTCGGCCTTTGGCAGGAAGCTGGAGCGCTGCGCGGCGTGACGTCTGCGCAAAGCGAGCGCGTGTGTGGCGCCATTGCCGCCGTAGGCCTCGATGCCTTCGAGCATCGGCTGGTGGGAACCCTGTCGGCCGGCCAGTTGCAACGCGTCATGTTCGCACGACTGCTGCTCCAGGATTCAAAGGTCATTCTTCTCGACGAGCCATTCGCCGCCGTCGACGAGCGCACGACCAGCGATCTCCTCGCCGTGATTGCGGGCTGGCAAAAGGAGAAACGCACTGTCATTGCGGTGCTGCATGACACCGATCAGGTGCTTGGGCATTTTCCGCAATGCCTGCTGATGGCGCGGGAACTTGTGGCCTGGGGACCATCGCCGCAGGTGCTGACTGAGGACAATCTGAAGACAGCGCGGACCGCGGCCCAGCACTGGCACGACCACGGACGCCATGCCGGCCACCATCATCATGCCGAATGGCAGGCGGTATAACGGCAATGTCAGTCTACGACCTTCTGATCGCGCCCTTTGCAGATTTCGGCTTCATGAAGCGGGCCCTGATTGCCTGTCTCGCATTGTCGCTCGGCAGCGGCCCCATCGGCATATTTCTCGTCCTGCGCCGCATGAGCCTGATGGGCGATGCCATGTCGCATGCGATCCTTCCCGGCGCTGCCATAGGTTTTCTCATTGCAGGGTATTCCCTATGGGCCATGAGTGTCGGCGGCTTGATCGTCGGACTCGCCGTCGTGGTTCTTGCCGGACTGGTGTCGCGCAATACCATTCTCAAGGAAGATGCGAGCCTGGCGGGCTTCTACCTCATGAGCCTCGCGGCCGGCGTGCTGATCGTCTCGAAAAAAGGATCGAACGTCGACCTGCTGCACGTCCTGTTCGGCACCATACTCGCCGTCGACACCGCGAGCCTGATCCTGGTGGCGGCGATCAGCTCGTTCACCCTCTTCGTGCTTGCGATCATCTACAGGCCACTCGTTGCCGAATGCTATGATCCCGGATTCCTGCGCGTCGCGGGCGGGCGCGGTCCCATCTACCACATCATCTTTCTCGTTCTTGTGGTGATCAATCTGGTGGCTGGCTTTCAGGCGCTGGGAACGTTGATGGCGGTTGGCCTGATGATGCTGCCGGCGGCGGCAGCGCGCCTGTGGAGCAGCCAGGTGGCGAGTCTTGCCGCCACCGCTTCGGCGATTGCCTTCGGCTCCGGCGCCTTGGGCCTCCTGGTTTCCTATCATTTCAATCTGCCTTCGGGCCCGGCCATCGTGTTGATGGCGGGACTCGCCTATTTGGTTTCCATCCTGTTCGGCAGCAAAGGCGGAATAGCGCGGCCCTATTTCCGCCGGCCGCATTTTCATAACGGGAAGGAAATATCGCGATGAAAAAACTCGTTGCGTTGATCGGCCTTGTTCTGCTGGCTGTTGCCACACCGGGCATGGCGGCGGACAAGCTGCGCCTCGTTGCGAGCTTCAGCGTGCTCGGCGACATGGTGAGGCGGATTGCCGATGATCATGCCGAGGTCACAACACTGGTCGGCCCTGACGGCGATGCACACACTTTCGAACCAACGCCCACCGATGCCAAGGAAGTGGCATCAGCAAAAGTCGTTTTTGTCAACGGTCTGGGGCTCGACAGATGGATCGAGAGTCTCGCCCATTCTGCCGAATATCAGGGACCGGTGATCACTGCGAGCAACGGCATCAAGACCCGCACCATGGTTGAAGACAATGAAACGATTACCGATCCTCACGCCTGGCAGGACCTTCGAAACGGCGAAATTTATGCCGCCAACATTGCCGAGGCGCTGATTGCGGCCGATCCGCAGAATGCCGCTGACTATGCCAGGAACCGCGATGCCTATGTGGCCGAGCTTGCGGCTTTGGACGATGAGGTGCGCCAGCAGTTCGCCGCGGTCCCCGCCGCAAAGCGCCGTGTTATCACCAGCCATGACGCCTTCGGCTACTTTGGCGCGGCCTATGGTATTGAATTTCTGGCGCCCGAGGGATTGAGCACCGAGGCGGAAGCATCGGCCGGTGATCTCAAGAAGCTCATGACCCAGATCAAACGCGAAGGCATCAAGGCCTTGTATCTCGAGAACATCACCGATCCGCGCATGATGACCATGATCGCCGGCGAGACCGGCGCGGAGCTTGGCGGCTCGCTGTTCTCCGATGCCTTGTCGCCGCCCGACGGACCGGCCCCCACCTATGTCGGCATGTTCAAGAACAATGTGCCAAAACTCGTTGCGGGCATGGCAAGGAACTGACGAAGCGACGTCGAGTCATCGGGCGTCAGGCCGATATAACGCTGGCGGTGCCCGACGGTGGTAACGCCGAGTTACCGCTCAAGCGGGCGGGGAAGCGGGAGTGATGCAAGGGGCGGATGATTTGCGGAGGCGCAAGTGTGGAAAGCGCTTACAGGATCCGCATTTCAGTCAGACAAACGAAGCTTTGCACATGCATGGCGACAATATCCATTCGACTGCCATTGCCCCAAAGCGTACTGGTCAGATACTTTGGAAAATTTTCTGCAGCCACATCGCAAGCTGACTCCGCACGAAATTCGAGCAACCGACATTAATGATCCTTAGCAGACGAATTAATTTTTCTTGGGTTTGAACTCATTGCACTCCACCCCGATACGCGGATTGAAAATTCGTGTGTTGCACAAAAAAACTCCTCCTGGAGATGGGCTGAATCCCTCAACAGCAACTGACAGAGTTCGAGAGTGACCTTCGTGCAGACGATGGGACCCTTGAACCCGCGGCGTACAAGGACCGGCAAGTAACCGCTGTGGTCGATGTGAGCATGGGTAAGAAACACGGTCCCGACTTTGGAAGCATCGAAGGGGAGTTCCTCCCAGTTCCTTTGCCTGAGCTGCTTCTGCCCCTGAAACAAACCGCAATCGACGAGAGTTTGCTGCCCATCATGGGTAAGCAAATAGCGCGAGCCCGTAACGGCGCCCGCGGCCCCACAAAATTTAAGATTCATATACCTGTTTCTCCATCAGAGATGACATGAATCATTGGCCTCGGTCTCTGGAAATTGTATCGGATATGGCGTCCGATTTTCGTGCGTCGACCCGTTCGAGCCCCGCCATAAGCTTTGCAAGCTGTTCTGGGCCGAGCGTCTCAAGGTCCATGAGTTCTCGTGCCCCCGTATCGAGAAACGATCGGTTCCGCTCCAGAACGCCTCGAGCTGTCTGGAAGGCTTCGTCGATCAATTTCTGCACCGCATGATCAATCGCTTCTGCGGTGCCATCGCCATAGGAGCGCGGTCGCCACGACGGCACCTGGCCAGAAAGAAACGTTGCCGCCTCCGTCTCATAGGCGACCTGGCCGAGTTCGGATGTCATGCCGAAACGGGTCACCATGTTGCGCGCGATGTCGGTGGCACGCGCCAGATCGTCGGCGGCACCAGTAGAGACTTCATTGAACACTAGGCTTTCGGCAGCGCGGCCTCCCAGCAATACCGCCATCTGACTGGTCAGTTCCGAGCGACTCATGAGAAAACGGTCGGCCACTGGCCTTTGCATTGTGTAACCAAGTGCACCTATCCCGCGCGAGATAATGGAGACCTTCTGCACCGGATCGGTTCCCGGCAGCGCCATGGCAACCAGAGTATGGCCCATCTCATGATGGGCGACGATCTCGCGCTCGCGCGGACTGAGTATGCGGCTCTTCTTCTCGATGCCAATGACAATAC
>JAHFPK010000287.1 GCA_023266715.1 Hyphomicrobiales bacterium
GTGCGGCGATGGCCGCGGATTTCGGCTTCATCGCGCACGCCGCCGAGCGACATGCGAATGAATTCACGGCCGGTTGCCTTGGCAATGGATTTGCCGAGCGAGGTTTTGCCAACGCCGGGCGGGCCAACAAGGCACAGGATGGGACCACGCATCTTGTTGGTGCGGCTTTGCACGGCAAGATACTCAACGATCCGTTCCTTCACCTTGTCGAGGCCGAAATGATCGGCATCAAGCACGCTTTGCGCATAGGGCAGATCGCGCTTGACCTTGCTCTTTACGCCCCACGGCAGGCTCAACAGCCAATCGAGATAGTTGCGAACCACTGTGGCCTCAGCCGACATCGGGCTCATCTGCCGGAGCTTCTTGATTTCGGCCTCGGCGCGCTCGCGGGCTTCCTTGGAGAATTTGGTGTTCTTGACCTTCTGCTCAAGCTCGCCAACTTCATCGCGCTCTTCGCCGTCGCCCAATTCCTTCTGAATGGCCTTCATCTGCTCATTCAGATAATATTCGCGCTGGGTCTTCTCCATCTGGCGCTTGACGCGGCTGCGGATGCGCTTTTCAACCTGCAACACGGAAATCTCGCCTTCCATCAGGGCAAAAGCCTTTTCAAGCCTGGCCTGCACGGACTGCATTTCAAGAATTTCCTGCTTCTCGGTGATCTTGATGGCGAGGTGGGCTGCAATGGTATCCGAAAGCTTGGCGTAGTCGGTGATCTGGCCAAGGGTCGCCAGAATTTCCTGCGGCACTTTCTTGTTCAGCTTCACATAGCTTTCGAACTGCGAAATAGCCGTGCGTGCGAGCGCCTCGGTTTCCTGCTCGTTCGTGATGATATTAGGCAGCAGCTTTACTTCGGCTTCAAAATAGTCGGCATGGCTGGTGAAGCGCTCCACCTTGGCGCGCTCGGTGCCTTCAACCAGCACCTTCACGGTGCCGTCGGGCAATTTCAAAAGCTGCAGGACCTGGGCGAGCGTGCCCACTTCATAGATGGCATCAATCGATGGATCGTCATCAGCCGGATTTTTTTGGGCCACAAGGAGAATGCGCTTGTCTTCACGCATCACTTCCTCAAGCGCCTTGATGGACTTCTCGCGGCCCACAAACAACGGCACGATCATGTGTGGGAACACCACAATGTCGCGCAGCGGCAGAACGGGAAGGGTTTCTGCGCTGCCTGCAGTGGCCGGGGTCTTTGCAACTTTATTCGTCATCTTCATTCCTTTCGCGGGTTTGGCCGCTTGTTTCAATCGTCCCCTGGGAGTGGGCTACGATCTACTTGCGCCTGGCGCGCATTCCGCTTGGGTGAATTCACCCAAGCGAAAAGAATACGCGCCAAATTACTAACTTTGAGCATGTTGTTATCGGCAAAGTCGAACAACTTTGCCGCAACATGCTCTAGGGCCACCACGCATCAACTCTCGCGTTACACACGAAACAACCCGAACCAGTAGGCTAGAAATGGAGGTTCGGTTTCAATTTTTCAATGGCAGCAATCTGCCATTTACCATCGTCGATCAGGCCGAGGCAGGCGCCAGCTTCGCGTTGCCCTGCTTTTCACGGTCGGCATAAATCAGCAAGGGCTTGGCGTCGCCGTCGACGACTTCCTTGGAAATAACCACCTCTTCCACGCCATTCATAGTGGGCAGATCAAACATGGTTTCCAGCAGGATCAGCTCCATGATGGAGCGCAGGCCCCGGGCGCCCGTTTTGCGGTCAATGGCGCGGCGGGCAATAGAACGCAGCGCTTCCTCCGGGAAGGTGAGCTTCACACCTTCCATTTCGAACAGGCGCTGGTATTGCTTGATCAAGGCATTCTTGGGGGCGGTGAGGATTTGAATGAGGGCCTGCTCGTCCAAATCTTCCAGCGTTGCGATCACCGGCAAGCGGCCTACAAATTCGGGAATGAGGCCGAAGCGCAGCAGATCCTCGGGCTCCAGATCGCGAAGCATTTCGCCGGTCCGGCGGTCATCCACCGATTTCACTTCGGCGCCAAAGCCGATGCCGGAGCCCTTGCCCCGCTGGTTGATGATGCGCTCGAGGCCGGCAAAGGCGCCACCGCAGATGAACAGGATGTTGGTGGTATCGACCTGCAGGAATTCCTGCTGGGGATGCTTGCGCCCGCCCTGGGGAGGCACGGAGGCAATGGTGCCCTCCATGATTTTCAAAAGCGCCTGCTGCACGCCTTCGCCGGATACGTCACGGGTGATCGACGGGTTGTCAGATTTGCGTGAAATCTTGTCCACTTCGTCGATATAGACGATGCCACGCTGGGCCCGCTCCACATTGTAGTCGGCGGACTGCAACAATTTCAGAATGATGTTTTCGACATCTTCACCCACATAACCGGCTTCGGTCAGGGTGGTGGCGTCGGCCATGGTGAAAGGCACATCGAGAATACGGGCCAGGGTTTGGGCGAGAAGCGTCTTGCCGGAGCCGGTCGGGCCCACCAGCAGAATGTTGGATTTTGCCAATTCCACGTCGTTGTTCTTCTGGGCGTGGTTCAGGCGCTTGTAGTGATTGTGGACAGCAACTGCCAAAACCTTTTTCGCGTAGATTTGGTCGATGACGTAATCATCGAGCACCTTGCGGATTTCCTGGGGCGACGGAACGCCATCCTTTGACTTGACCAGCGAAGACTTGTTCTCCTCGCGGATGATATCCATGCAAAGTTCGACACATTCATCGCAAATGAATACGGTGGGTCCGGCAATAAGCTTGCGGACTTCATGCTGGCTCTTTCCGCAGAAGGAGCAATACAGCGTGTTCTTGTTGTCGCCCGCGCTTGCCTTACTCATGCTTTCTCCTTGAACAATCTGGCTGGCAATACATCAGCAATATACATGCCAAGCCTTTAATGAGATATCACTCAACTGTCACACACAAGGCGAATTTAGCTCAATTCCCGCGACTCAATCCAGCATGCGCCTTCGAGAGTTAATCAAAAATTGATGCCCCGATGATTCCGCCCACTCATTGAAGCCCCATTCACCATAAAACTCAAGTTAACTATTTGGAATCGCTGGGTTCCGCCCGCTTTTCCAAAACCTTGTCGATAAGCCCAAATTCTTTCGCCGTTTCCGCTGTCATGAAATTATCACGCTCAAGGGCCTCCTCGACCGCTTTAAAATCACGCCCCGTATGCTTCACGTAGATCTCGTTCAGGCGCTTTTTGAGGCTCTCTACTTCCTTTGCGTGAATCAAGATATCCGTCACCTGGCCCTGATAGCCGCCCGATGGCTGATGCACCATGACACGGGCATTGGGGAGCGCAAAGCGCATGTCCTTCTCGCCTGCCGCGAGTAAAAGCGAGGCCATCGACGCCGCCTGCCCCATGACCGTGGTTGAAACCTTGGGGCGGATGAACTGCATGGTGTCGTAAATCGAGAGGCCCGATGACACCACGCCGCCAGGCGAATTGATGTACATGGAGACTTCCTTTTTGGGATTATCCGCCTCGAGGAAGAGAAGCTGCATGCAGACGGACGCCGCGACATTGTCGTCAATGGCGCCCGTGATGAAAATGATGCGCTCGCGCAGGAGGCGGGAGGGCAAATCATAGACGCGCTCGCCACGGGCCTCTTGCTGAATGACCGAAGGCCAGAAGGAAGCCTTGGTCAGATAATCTACGGGATCGCGCATGGGAAGTCCTCAGTTCTTGTGAATCAAATCAGTTCGCTGACCTATAGATAGGTGACGCGCTGCGCTTCGTGAAGCCCCCTTCTTTGAAACGGAAAAAAGGGCGGATAGAGCATGTCCCGACAAAGTTGCTCGACTTTGTCGCTAAGGACATGCTCCACATGTGGATTTGGCGCGATTCCTTTTCGGCGAAGCGATGCCGCTTCGCCGGGAAGCGCGCTGTCACCTCTTCAACGCTCGCCAATCTGAAGGGCTTGGATCAGTTTTGTTTTTGATTGAAGCTACGGCCAAAGGGCCCTCATCCGGCCTTCGGCCACCTTCTCCCGTCCTGCGTAGCG
>JAHFPK010000038.1 GCA_023266715.1 Hyphomicrobiales bacterium
CAAAACGGATGACGCCGCCGGACACGAATTTTGGAAGGGCGGCGAGCGTCATGTTCTCCGTCACGCTAAATTGGCCAACGAGACCTTCCACCTTGCGCTCGCTCGGCACAAGGCCAACGCCCTTGGCCGTTGCGTCATGAACAGCGCCGAAATGTACATCGGTTCCACCGATTCGCAACGTGCCGCCATCAGACGACATATGTCCCGCCAGGCACCGGGCCAGATCTTCACGGCCCGAGCCGATCACGCCGGCAATACCCAACACTTCGCCCTCATGCAGCGCGAAGCTGACGTTTGAGAAAGCACCAACCTTGCTTAAATCCACGCACTCAAGAACGGTTTTGACTGATGGGGTGGCCTGGCGCGCCTCGCGGTAGTATTCATGATGCAGCTGGCGTCCAACCATATGCTGATGCAACTCCTTGACGGTTGCTTCTTTCGTGGCAAGCTCCTGCACAATTTTTCCGTCCCGCATGACATAAACACGGTTAGAGATTTCTAGCACTTCTTCGAGACGGTGGGAAATAAAGGCGATAGAGGCCCGCTGCTTCAAATCATTGATAATCCGGAAAAGCAGTTCGATTTCTTTTTGCTCAAGCACTGAGGTCGGCTCGTCAAGAAGGATCGTAACATCGGTCTTGATGCGGCTATCGAGCGAAAGGGCCTTGGCAATCTCAATCATTTGCCTATCAGCGAAAGGAAGGTCGGCGCAACGCGTGGCAGGATGCGTGCTGAGATGGACCTTCTTCAATTCCTCGGTGGCTGCCGCATTCATGCGCGATTTAGAGATGAGCCCGTAACTAAGGAATTCCTCTTCACGCCCGAGAAAAATGTTTTCCGCAACCGTTAGTGTTGGAAGGATTGATTGTTCCTGGAATACCATGGCAATGCCAGAATCGAAGGCTTGGCGCGGCGAGGTTATGATAATGGGCCGGCCGTCGACCAGAATTTTGCCTTCGTCAGGCTGATAGATTCCATTGAGAACCTTGAGCAAAGACGATTTACCTGCACCATTCTCTCCAATGAGGCCTACGACCTCACCCTTGTTGATGGCAAAACTCACGTTATCGAGCGCCTTGACGCCCGGAAAGGATTTCGAGACATTGCGAACTTCAAGGACCGGTACCATCACTTCACCACATCGAGACGTGAGCGGTCGAGGGCCAGCGCCACCGCGGCGATGATCAGAAAACCCTGCACTCCCTGTTGTACATAGGGCTCGACACCCATCAGAACGAGGCCGTTGGCCAACACGACGACAATAAACACGCCGATGACAGAATTGAGAACGGAGCCGACCCCCCCGGAGAGCGCCGTTCCACCTACCACCACGGCTGTGATGGTGGTGAAGAGCCGACCCTGGCTTATCAGAGCATGGCCCTGGCCAAATTGTGCGGCGGCAAGTACGCCCCCTAATCCATAAAACAAACCTGCAATCGCGAAGATGAGAATTCGTGTGCGCTCAATTGGAATACCTGCGTGACGCGCCGTTGTCTCATCAGTACCTATAGCGTAGAGCCAGCGGCCGAGACGCGTGCGTTCCTGGATGACGTATGCTACGGCAACCGAGGCGGCAGCAATCCATACCGCCATCGGGATATAAAATACCCGGCCAAGAGAAAGAAACCGGAAGGTCTGGTCGGATATGCGGACTGTGGCACCGCCGAGGATCGACGTGGCGATGCCGACACCGGCGAAACCGACACCAAGTGTCGTCATGAAGGAAGGTGTCTTGAGTTTCACATGGAGAATGCCGTTCAGCAGCCCCATGACGCCGCCCACGAGAATGGCAAGGGGCACGGCCCAGAGACTGATCGCATAACTTGATATGTCGTTGACCACAAGGAGGCTTACAATTACAGCCGTCAGCGCCACCACACCTTCAACAGACAGATCAATACTGCCCATAAGGATAATGAACGTGGCACCCATGCAGAGCACGATTGGAATGGCTGCCGAATTCAATAATCTAATAAAATTACCAAAAGTAAGAAAATTGCCATTGAACAAGCTTATGAGAATACAGAGCGCGAAGAGCACAGCGACTGGCGCCCATCTGCGCCAATGCTTGAGGAAAGTTCCGCTCACCACAGCTACGGGCTTCAAAAGCATTCTCCTGCCCCGTTGAGGCCAAAAGAATAGCCGGGTGTCGGGCACCCGGCTATAGGTCACCACGGGGAGTTAACTGCGATATTGAATTTGACCAGTGGCCTTGCCCCAAAGATCGTTGTAATCCACTTTGGGAGGATTGTTCTTGTAGTCTGCCACCGTGTCCTTGGTAACGATTATTCCGGTGCCGTAGAATTCGCGGTGCTCGTGGCCTTCCTTAGTTATATCGATCTTGCCCGTGACATGCGCATATGGAATGGCGAGACCCATGCCGCCGGTCCACAATGGATCCCAAGCGACCGTGCCAGCGAACTCGCCCGCTTCGATTGCTTTCACTGCTGCATCGATGCCATCAATACCAACTACCGGCACTTTGCCCGCCAAGGCATTCTGGCGCAGGGCTTCGAGGGCGCCCATGCCCATACCGTCGTTTGCAGCAAATACGCCCTTAACCTGATCGCCAAAGCGCGTGAGCCATGCCTGGGTAATATCGAAAGCCTTCTGCTCGTTCCAATCGGCAGGCTGGAAGTCGAGAAGTGTCACTTTTCCATTGGTCTTGGCAATCGCGTTGTCGAGGCCAAGCTTACGTTCGATGGCCGGGACGTTGGAAAGAATGCCGCCCAGCGCTACGATGCCACCTTCCCCACCGAAAGCCTTAAAAAGTTCATTGGCGATTGCTTCAGACGTCGGCACACCGTCAAAGGACATGTGCGCCACATAATTTGGGTCGAAATCCCAAGGATGGAGATCGTCCGGCTTGTTCCACTGCGTGACGACGAAGCCACCAGCTTTCTTCACTTCCTCCACGATAACCCGCGCGTCAGGTGAGTCATTGGGATCAACATTCAGGATCAACTTTCCACCGGTGCGCTGCAGAAGGGCCCTGATGTCCGAGACGCCCTTTTCAGAGTTTCCTTCGGTGGCCAGAGTTTCATACTTGGCGCCGATGGACTTGGCGAAGTCCTCGCCGCCCTTTGCAAAGGTTGCGTGATAGGGGTTTGCGACAGAACGCATGGAATTGGCCAGAGTCCAAGTGGTTTCCTGGGCGATAGCCGGCATGGGGAACGAACTTCCGAATGCACCCAGCGCCGCAGCACCTTTCAATATGGTGCGACGGTTCAGACGAAAATTCATGTTCAAGTCATTAGTCTTTTTGGTAGCCATTTCATCCTCCCGATTTTTTGGCCTTTACTGCACTAACTAGTTACTGCATTATGAGCAAGAGTCAAGACCCCTCCTGAACGTGATTAAAGGAATACTTGCGATTATCCGGCAATTCGGGAAGTTAAGAGAATGACCATTGCAACTTCAGCCGAGTCGGCATCACCCAAGAAGGCAGGCCGCGGCAACCCCCGCGATGCCGATTTGACCCGGAAACGCATTCTTGCCGCGGCAACCGTAGAGTTCGCGCGCAAGGGACTGGGCGGTGCGCGTGTCGACGAAATCGCAGTTCGTTCAAAGTCGAATAAGCGCATGATATATCACTATTTTGGCAGCAAGGAGCAGCTGTTTACCGCAGTATTAGAAGCAGCCTATCTAGGAATTCGCTTAGCAGAACAGACCCTTCATCTCACCGAACTCGAGCCGGAAGAAGCAATTGTGAAGCTCGTTCGCTTCACTTGGAAATACTATCTGGATCATCCGGAATTCCTGACGCTGGTCAACAGTGAAAATCTGCACCGTGCCAGGCATCTCAAGACATCAGAAGCCATCCGCAGTACCAGCGGAAAATTTGTGCACATGGTGAAAATCATACTTGATCATGGCGTCGCGAAAGGCGTGTTCCGAAAGGGAATTGATCCTGTTCAACTCAATATTACAATCGCGGCGATAGGCTACTATTATCTCAATAACCGCTTTACCGGCTCAATAGTTTTCGAACGCGATCTAATGTCACCAGAAAATCTTGAGGCGCGACTTGAATTCAATCTTGATACAATTCTTAGACTAGTGAGAAAGTCACCGTGACTGATACGTTAAACTTTAGCATTCCTACGCCAAAGCTGTCGTCAGACATCTATAATCATATCCATGATATGGCACGTCGATTTGCCAATGAACGGATTCGTCCTCGCGCCATTGAGCTTGATGATACGGAAGCCTTTCCCTCCGACCTCTATGAGGAAATGGCGCAGCTTGGGCTCTTCGGCATTACGGTTCCCGACGAATTTGGCGGTGCCGGTCTAGATGCCCTCTCCTATGCCCTCGTAATGGAAGAACTTTCGCGCGGATATGCTTCGATCGCCGACCAATGCGGCCTTGTGGAACTGATCGGCACACTTCTTTCAGTGCACGGATCCCACGCGCAACGAGAGAAATATCTTGCGGACGTACTCGCCGCTCGCAAGCGGGTATGCTACTGCATCACTGAGGCCGAAGCTGGCACGGATGTTTCAGGTATTAAAACCAGCGCCCAGCGTGATGGATCGGGCTGGCGACTCTCCGGGTCAAAAATATGGATTCATAATGCTCCCATTGCCGACTACGGTTATGTTCTCGCTCGCACGGATCCTGCCGCAGGCAATCGAGGAATGGCGATCTTCATCGTGGATCTGTCAGCCAATGGTGTGTCGCGCGGCAAGAAGGAAAAGAAGATGGGCCAGCGAGCCTCACCGGTGGGCGCATTGCATTTCGAAGATGTGCTATTGGGCGAAGAGGCGCTTCTGGGGCCGGTAAATCGTGGTTTCCATATCATGATGAGTGTTCTCGACAAAGGCCGCATCGGCATCGGGGCACTTGCCGTCGGCATAGCTCAGGCGGGGCTCGACGCCGCGCTCGAATACGCCAAAACACGAAAGCAATTCGGCAAGCCCATTGCCGAGAACCAGGGCCTGCGATGGATGATGGCTGATATGAAGAAAGACATCACGGCGGCCCGCGCTCTTGTTCACCGAGCAGCTATGACGATGGATGCGGGCCTTCCCGCCACCATGGATTGCTCAATCGCGAAGTGCTTCGCCGGCGACATAGCCGTGCAACACACGGCGAACGCGGTGCAGATTTTTGGCGGTTCCGGCTATATCCGTGGTTTCGAAGTGGAACGGCTTTACCGCGATGCCAAAATCACCCAGATCTATGAGGGCACAAACCAGATCCAACGCACAATCATCGCGCGTGAGTTGCTCAAAGCGTAGCGCTCATGACCGATTTTTTCACTGATATTGTCAGTCTGCAGGCATCTTTCAGAAAAACGGTCTCCGAAAGTGACATTTATCTCTTTGCGGGCATCACAGGCGATTTCTCCGCGAAAAGCGGAAACCTGAGTTCAAATAAATGCCCTTTCCTTGACATTTCCCCCCTACTTCCCTAGAACCCGCCAATCGCTTTCGGGGGCAACCCCGCCAAGCGTCCATGCGCTGCCTCCGGCAACTCGAAAAAGCCTGTAATATTAGGCACTAAAGCCCGCTGTTTAATGAGTTTGCAGCGGCGCCAAAGGGCGCGAGGAATGAAAAAGGCTATAAAATGTACGCAGTCATCAAGACTGGCGGCAAACAATATCGCGTTGCTGCCAATGATAAAATCCTCATTGAAAAGCTCGAAGGTGCGGCTGGCGACCGGGTGAATTTCACCGAGGTCCTCATGGTTTCCAATGGCGGAACCGTGGATATCGGCGCCCCCTTCCTAGCCGGTGCCACCGTTGTCGGTGAAATCGAAAAGCAGGCCAGAGGCCCCCACATCATCATTTTCAAGAAGCGCCGGCGCAAGCATTACCGCCGCCGCAACGGTCACCGCCAGGACTTGACCAGCGTAACCATTACTGAGATTCTGACCGGCGGCGCCAAGCCATCGGCCAACGCCAAGGCGAAACCAGAAGCCAAGGTTGAGGCAAAGCTGGACGCCGCCGTTGCCGCTGCACCGGTAGCCGAAGCCACAGCCGCCGAAACCAAGCCCAAAAAGGCGCCCGCCAAGCCGCGTAAGCCCAAGACGGAAAAGGAGTAATCCCCCATGGCCCATAAAAAAGCAGGCGGCTCATCCCGCAACGGCCGCGATACAGCAGGCCGTAGGCTCGGCGTGAAGGCCTTCGGCGGCGAAAACGTCGTGGCAGGCAACATCATCGTCCGTCAGCGCGGCACCACCTGGCACCCCGGAACCGGCGTCGGCATCGGCAAGGATCACACGATTTTTGCAACCGTTCATGGCAAGGTCCAGTTTCGCGGCACCAAGAAAAACCGCCAGGTTGTCTCGGTTATTCCCCTGACGGCCGCTGAATAAGCAGCCCTTCAGAACCGCATAAATAAAGGAGAGGCAATGGCCTCTCCTTTTGTTTTACGCATTACAGATCAGGCTTAGAAAATCATTGCTACGTAATGATGAACCAGCTTCTTGCAGCCCAAACCGCCATTATGCTTTGAGGCCGCCAGCTTGAGATTGCCGTGGCTGAGCTTCATCGCCATCTGCAGGTGCTTCAACCCGACCCTAATATTGGTTGTGGCATTGAGCAGCTCGGAGCAATTGCCGGAAAACCCGATGCCCTTGGCCGTGGAGCACTTCATCTGATAGACACCATATTCACCAGCCGCTCCGCGCGTATTGGGATTATAGCCCGATTCAACCTTGGCAATCCGGAGCGCAAACCAGGTCGGCACGCCATAACGCGGCGCCATGTCCTTGATCAGGGCCACCACATGCTCGGTGGTTGCTTCCGTGACCGGGGCCTTGAGACCCGTGTGATGTTTCCCATTCTTAATTTGCTCCGTGGGAAGATTAATATTGAATTTTGAGGCAGCATCCGCTGTTCCTGAGAATATAGCCACAGCAAACATGGCGGCTGAAAGTCCTGCAATGAGTCTATTTTTCATTTTTATCCTTAAGTTTGATAACCGCATTAAAAAACTAAACTTGGATAGACTGGCTCCTCTATTTTTATGATCATCAATGTCTGGGGGGAACTGGCGATAAACTGGGAAAATGTGACCATTATGTGGCGTCGCACAAAATTTGCTGCACTGCGATATTTCTAGGCTTGCGCCTTCCAAAAGGTTACAAGGCGCCATGAAATTTCTTGATGAAGCAAAAATCTATGTGCGCTCCGGTGATGGGGGAGCGGGCGCCGTATCTTTCCGGCGCGAAAAATTCATTGAAATGGGCGGCCCCGATGGCGGTGACGGCGGCAATGGCGGAGACGTATGGGTGGAAGCCGTGGATGGCCTCAACACCCTGATCGACTATCGCTACCAGCAGCACTTCAAGGTTAGAACTGCGGGCCACGGCATGGGGCGATTGCGCGCAGGCGCCAATTCCGAAGACATCGTGCTCAAGGTTCCCGTCGGCACCGAAGTTTACGAAGCCGACAATGAAACCCTGATTGCCGATCTCGCCAAGTTGGGCGATCGCGTGCGTATCGCGCGCGGCGGCAATGGCGGCTTCGGCAACCACTATTTCAAGTCTGCCACCAACCGCGCGCCACGCCATGCCAACCCCGGCATTGAAGGCGAAGAACGCTGGGTATGGCTGCGGCTGAAACTCATCGCCGATGCGGGATTGCTGGGCCTGCCCAATGCCGGAAAATCCACCCTGCTTGCCGCCGTATCCGCCGCCAAGCCAAAGATCGCCGACTATCCCTTCACCACGCTTCATCCGCAATTGGGCGTGGTGAAAGCGGCGGGAAACAGTTTTGTGCTGGCCGATATTCCAGGCCTCATTGAAGGCGCCAACGAAGGCCATGGCCTCGGCACGCGCTTTCTCGGCCATGTCGAACGCTGCGCCGTTCTGCTGCACCTCATCGATGTGACGGGCGATGATCCGGTGGAGGCCTACCGCATCATCCGCAAGGAACTGAAGGACTACGGACCGGAGCTTGCGGAAAAGCCGGAGATCATTGCATTCAACAAAATCGATGCCGTCAGTGACAAGGACTTGCAGAAGAAACTGGCCGATTTCAAAAAGCGTTTGAAGAAAACGCCTATCCTGATTTCCGGGGCCACCCACAAGAACGTGGATGACACCATGAAGCGTCTCCTCACCGTGATTCAAAATGATCGCAAGGCGGCCCGCAAGCAGGAAGAGCGCGGCGTTGAAGTAGAGGATTGGCATCCGTGAAGCAGCGCCTGCAATCGGCCAAGCGCATTGTCGTCAAGATTGGTTCGGCCCTTCTGGTTGATGCCAAGACCGGCGAGGTGAAGGCGCAATGGCTTTCAACTCTCATCGACGATCTGGCAAAGGCCAAGGCGCGGGGCGTCGACATTATCATCGTCTCGTCTGGCGCCATAGCACTTGGGCGGCGCTCACTTGGGCTTCCAAAAGGCAAATTGCGTCTGGAGGAAAGCCAGGCCGCAGCCGCCGTGGGTCAAATCGCGCTGGCCCAAGCCTGGTCTGAGGCGCTCCGTACAAAAAAAATCGTGGCAGCGCAGGTGTTGGTGACACTGACCGATACGGAAGAACGCCGCCGCCACCTCAATGCGCGCGCGACACTCACCACACTGCTCGCTCAGGGCGCCATTCCCGTCATCAATGAAAACGACACCGTGGCCACTTCCGAAATCCGCTACGGCGACAATGACCGGCTGGCAGCGCGCGTGGCTTCCATGATGTCCGCCGATTGTCTGGTGTTGCTCTCAGATATTGATGGACTTTATTCCGCACCGCCTGACAAAGCGGGCTCCACATTCATTCCCCAGGTTGATGAGATCACCCCTGAAATCGAGGCCATGGCGGGAAAGCCCGTATCCGGCGTGGGCTCCGGCGGCATGATCACCAAAATTGAGGCGGGAAAAATTGCCCTCGGCGCAGGCTGCAACATGGTGATTGCCTCTGGCCACGAGCCCCATCCCCTTGAACGTATTCTGAAAGGCGAACGCTGCACCTGGTTTATGGCCCCGCTTTCAGCGCTCCAATCACGCAAGCGCTGGATTGCCGGAACCCTGCAGCCCGTCGGCCGCCTCACTGTCGATGATGGCGCCCGTGGTGCCTTGGGCAAGGGTAAAAGCCTGCTTCCCGCCGGCGTAAAGAAGGTCAGCGGAACCTTTGCCCGTGGCGATACCGTAAGCGTCGTGGACCTTGAAGGCGTGGAAATCGCCCGCGGCCTCGTGGCCTATGATTCAGGCGATGCCGCCAGGATTGCCGGATTGAAGTCCGCTGACATCGAGCAAACCATTGGCTATAGAGGCCGGGATGAAATCATTCATCGCGATGATCTGGTGATGACCAATGGAGAGCGTTAGCGCCATGCAGCAACTTGGCCTGAGCGCCCGCAAGGCGGCGGGCGTGCTGGCGCTTGCCTCAACGGCACAAAAGAATGCCGCCCTGCTTGCCATGGCAAAAACCATTCGCGCCTCTGCCAACAAACTCATCGCCGTAAATACATCCGAAGTCGCGGTGGCAAAGACCAGGGATCTCAAAGAGTCCTTCATTGATCGCCTGACCCTCAACCATGATCGCATTGAGGCCATGGCCAAGGGCCTTGAGGACATCGCGAAATTGCCCGATCCCGTTGGCACGACCTTAAGTGAATGGACCCGTCCCAATGGCATGAAAATTTCGCGCGTGCGCGTGCCCATCGGAGTTATCGGAATTATTTTCGAAAGCCGACCAAATGTTGCCGCCGATGCGGGTGCACTGTGCATGAAGTCTGGCAATGCCGCCATTCTGCGCGGCGGCTCCGATGGTTTTCAGTCCTCAACACTCATTGTGGAGGCCCTGCAACAGGGTCTCGAATCTGCTGGTCTGCCCGCAGCCGCAATTCAAATGGCGCCCACAATGGATCGCGCCAGCGTCGGTGAAATGCTGTCGGGACTGGGTGGCACCATTGATCTCATCGTGCCGCGCGGCGGAAAAAGTCTGGTGGCGCGAGTGCAAGCGGAAGCGAGGGTTCCCGTCTTCAGCCATCTCGAAGGCGTCTGCCATGTCTATGTCGATAAGTCGGCGAATCCCGCCATGGCAAAAGAAATCGTCCTCAATGCCAAGATGCGTCGCACCGGCGTGTGTGGCTCAGCCGAAACAATTCTCATTGACCGTGCCGCCGCCAAGGCAAACCTCGCGCCAATAATCCGCACACTGATTGATGCCGGTTGCGAAGTGCGTGGTGATGCCGAAGCGCAGGCCGCCGACGCCCGCGTGAAAGCTGCCAGTGAAGAGGATTGGTCAACGGAATATCTGGATTCAATCGTTTCACTCAAGGTGATTGGCGGTGTGGATGAAGCCATGGCCCATATTGCGAAGTATGGTTCCCAGCACACCGACGCAATCATTGCCGGCGATGAAAAAATCGCTCAAAGATTTCTAAACGAAGTCGACAGCGCCATAGTTCTGCACAATGCCTCCACCCAATTTGCCGATGGTGGCGAATTTGGTTTTGGCGCCGAGATCGGCATTGCCACCGGCAAACTCCATGCCCGCGGACCTGTTGGTCTGGAGCAGCTCACCACTTTCAAATATCAGGTGCGTGGTACAGGACAAATCCGCCCATGATGAAACCGCCGTTGTTTGGCAAGGGTCAGCGCATCGGCCTGTTTGGCGGCTCCTTCAACCCGGCCCATTACGGCCACTACATGGTGGCGCTTTACGCCTTGAAGCGGCTGCAGCTGGACTGGGTGTGGTGGCTTGTCTCGCCGCAAAACCCCCTGAAGGACCCGCATGAGACAAGCGAATATGACGAGCGCCTCAAGTTCACCAGGCATATCGCCAGACATCCCCGCTTTGTGGTCACCGACATCGAAGAGCAAGTGAATTCCCGCAACACCGCTGAAACCCTTCTCGCCCTCGGCCAGACCATGAAACAGGCGAATTTCATCTGGATCATGGGCGCCGACAGTTTTGCCAATTTGCACAAGTGGCATAACTGGACAGATATTGCGCAAGCCCTGCCCCTAGCCTTCCTTGCCAGGCCGGGTTATTCCATTCGCGCCCTGAGTGGCCGCGCCTCCCTGCGCTATGCCAACTCCCGCGTCAAAACCGATCAGGCCGCAAAACTTGTCACCCGAATGACACCCGCCTGGGTATTCCTGCCCATGCCATTGCGGCCCGAAAGCTCGACGGCAATTCGAAACTTGAACCAGCCCGCCCGAAGTTCTAAACAACGCGCCAGAACCCATAAAGGATAAGACCCTGAAAAAGCCAGCCAACAAGACTTCCGCCCGATCGAAATCGGCGAAAGCAGCAAAACCAGCATCCACCACCAAGCGTCAGCCCAAGACCGCAGCAGAACTCAAAACCATCATGATGGCCAAGGTACGCTTTGCCGAAAAGGCAAGGGCGGGTCTGCGCGGCAAGACCACGTCAAAAGTGAAATCCAAGGGAAAAGCGGAGCCTGGCAAGAAGGTAAAGCCCGCACCGAAGAAAAGACCCGTCGTAAAAACCAAGGCGGCGGTAAAGCCGAAGGTCGTGGCAAAACCCAAAACTGCGCCAAAGGCAAAACCAGCCGTTAAGGCGGTGGCCCCGGTAAAGCTCGAAACACCAAAGCCAAAGCTCCACGCCGATCAATCGCTCCTGAATATTGTTCTGGCCCAATTGGAAGATGCCAAGGCCGAAGACGTCATTGCCATCAATCTTGATGGCAAGACGGCCATCGCCGACAATATGGTTGTGGCCTCCGGCCGTTCTAACCGTCACGTCGGCGCCATTGCCGACCAGCTGGTTGAAAAACTCAAGGAAGCAGGCCACCGTCAGATCCGCGTTGAAGGCATGGACCAGTGTGACTGGGTGCTGGTTGATGCTGTAGATGTCGTCATCCATCTCTTCCGGCCCGAGGTGCGCAGCTTCTATAATCTGGAAAAATTGTGGTCGGAACATTCGCCGCAAGAACCCCACGCCGAATAGGCCATGCGCCTTCAGGTCATAGGGATAGGAAAATTGAAGGCGGGGCCTGAAAAAACCCTCGCTGACGAATACCGGACCCGTCTTGAAGGCCTGGGCCGCCAGGCAGGAATTACCAAGCTGACCGTTACCGACTTCCCCGAATCTCAAGGCCAGACCGTATCCCGGCGCCAAAATGAAGAAGCTAAAATCTTAAGCAGTGCTTTGGCTCCCAAAGCCTTTACACTTGTGCTCGACGAGCGTGGGAAACCGCTCAGCAGTGAGGCTTTCTCCCAACTCCTGCAACGCCATCTCGACCAAGGCACGCAGGATCTGGCGTTCCTGATCGGCGGACCCGACGGCCACACAGCTGAAGCCCGAAAAAGCGCTGGACAACTCCTCTCGCTCGGCGAAATGACCTGGCCCCACCGGTTGGTGCGCGTTATGCTTCTCGAACAAATTTACCGGGCAGTCACCATTATGGTAAATCATCCCTATCACCGGCTCTGAGCTGAACATCCGGAAACCGTATTTTGGACAAGTGTATTCAATAATAGACTGTTGCGATGAATATTTTACGAGGACTAAGAAGCACACGTCTCGTGGCCACCGCCGCGCTGTGCTTGATTGTCCCGCACGCGATCGCGCAAACTCCGCTGCCCCAGGAAAGTGAGCTTGGCACCGTCCAACAGGAAATCACCTCTTCGGCTGCAAGCCTCGAGAAAATTAAAAGCGACATTGCAAATGCCATCAAGGAACAGGGGTTGATCTCCGATAGGCTGATCTCCATTGCCAAGACAATCCAGTCCCAGGAGACCGCGATTACCGCTGCTGAAGAGCGCATTCTGAAACTCCGCAAGGAGGAAATCATCCTGCGCGCCGATCTGGCTGAAAAGCAGGAGGTTCTGTCCGAACTCCTGGCCGGCCTGCAGACGCTTGAGCAAAATCCCCCGCCCGCCCTTGTGGTTGAACCCAATGATGTGCTGGCGGCACTCCGGGGTGCCATGATGTTCGGCACCCTTGTTCCGGAACTTCGTATCGAGGCCGACATCCTTGCGAAAAAATTGTCCCGCCTCAATCGCATTCGCGAGGCCGTTGAGAAGGAAAAATCGGTGCTGAGCGCCAGCGTTACAAACCTGAAGACGGCGCAAATCGATCTCGACCAGCTTATTGCCCAAAAAAAGCAATTGGTCTTTGATAGTTCCGGAAAGCTGGACAGCGAAAAAAGACGCGCCGCCGAGTTGGCGGAAAGAGCTAAAACCCTGAAGCAGCTGGTCGCTGATCTGGCTGCGGCAAGATTGCGGCGGGAAGCAATCAAGACCAGGGAGGCCCTGGCCCTGGAAGCGGAAAAAAAGCGCCAGGAAGAGTTCCTTCTGCGGCCCTCTGTGGCATTTTCAAGCACTCAGGGCCGACTTGATTATCCGGTCCAGGGTCAAATCCTCAGGCGTTTCGGTCAGAATGACGGCCTGGGCAGTGAACTTCGGGGGCTGGCCGTGGCAACTCGCGCCCAGGCCCAAGTCATCTCGCCTGCCGACGGAAAGGTTGAATTTGCTGGCCCGTTCCGTTCCTATGGCCAACTCTTGATTCTGGACGCCGGTGAGGGCTACCTTGTACTCATGGCTGGTATGAAGGAAATATCAGCCGACATCGGGCAATCCGTAAGGGCCGGTGAACCTGTAGGAATAATGGGAAAAGGCCCTTCTTCTGTCACTTTGTTGGGAGATCAGATACAAGAGGCAAGGCCTGTGTTATATGTTGAATTCAGAAAGAATGGCGAGGCCATTGATTCGGCCCCGTGGTGGATTGGTGGAACTAAAGAGGCGTTTAAATGAAGTTGAATAATCACGTTCGGTCTATTGGTTTGGTCATGGCAGGCGCCGTATCGGCAACCGTGTTGTGGCATGTCTTCGGCTCGGCAATTGCTGCCTCCAATGCCGATACCTACAAACAGCTTAATCTGTTCGGAGATGTGTTTGATCGCGTCAGGGCTGACTATGTCGAGGACCCCGACGAATCCAAAATGATTGAGGCCGCCATTAATGGCATGCTCGCCTCCCTCGACCCCCATTCCAGCTATATGGATGCCAAGCGCTTTGAAGACATGAGCGTTCAAACCAAGGGCGAATTTGGCGGCCTTGGCATTGAAGTCACCATGGAAAATGGCTTTGTGAAAGTTGTGGCTCCCATTGATGATACGCCTGCCGCTAAGGCGGGCCTCATGGCCAACGACCTCATCACCAAGATTGATGGCGCGGACATTCAGGGCCTGACCTTGAATGAAGCGGTGGATAAAATGCGGGGCGGCGTGAACACCCCCATCCTGCTCACCATCCAGCGCAAGGACCAGGCCGCCTTCGATGTGAAGCTCATCCGCGACCGCATTCGCGTGCAGTCCGTCAAATCCAATCTCGAAGGCGATGACATTGGCTATGTGCGCATCAGCTCGTTTACCGAGCAAACCCAGGAAGGCCTCGACAAAGCCTTTACCAGCATGAAATCAAAGTTGGGCGCCAGTGCCAAGGGTTACATTATTGATCTCAGAAACAACCCCGGTGGCCTTCTCGACCAGGCGATTTCCGTCTCCGACAGCTTCCTCGACAAGGGTGAGGTTGTTTCAACCCGCGGCCGTCATGCCGAGGAAACCCAACGGTTCAGTGCCCAAAAGGGTGACATATCGGACGGCAAGACCGTGGTCATCTTGATCAATGGCGGCTCGGCTTCGGCCTCTGAAATTGTGGCCGGTGCCCTGCAGGATCATAAGCGCGCCACCATCATCGGTACCCGTTCCTTTGGCAAGGGGTCGGTGCAGACCATTATTCCGCTGGGAAGCCAGGGTGCCCTTCGCCTCACGACCGCGCGTTACTATACGCCAGCCGGCCGTTCCATTCAGGCCAAGGGCATTGATGCGGATATCCTAATCGAACAGCCCTTGCCGCCTGAACTTCAGGGCAAGAATGTTTCCACCGAAGGTGAAGCGAGCCTCAAGGGCCATCTCACCAATGAAGGCGGCGGTGACGAAGGCGGCGGTTCTTCCGCCTATGTGCCCGAGGACAAAATCAAGGACGTGCAATTGAAAGCCGCCATTGATTTCCTCCACGGCATCAAGGTGGTGAGCAACGTCAAGCCTGACGATGCAAAACCTGCCGGGACCACGGAAACCAAGGCGAATTGAGCTTACGAGCTGCTTCTACTCTCATCATGGCCGTCCTCGGACTTGATCCGGGGAGCAACCTGGCTATTTTCCTTTCCTGAGAAGAAGATATCCGCATCAGGCGCCGAAAAAATGCCCTAAACTTCAAACTACGGTTAATGAGACGTTAACGGTTACCTCGCCACAGTCGCAGCCAATCGAATCGACTGAGTGATGCAAACTTCATGAGCCGTGATGAACTGCGACAACCGCTGACCAAACGGAGCCTGAGCGAGCGCCTGTGGGCCAAGCGTCCCAGTCCGCTGTTCGCCACCTCGATCCTCGCCGCCTGCGGATTTAT
>JAHFPK010000288.1 GCA_023266715.1 Hyphomicrobiales bacterium
CAAAAATGAGCCAAATCATCATGGGTTAACGTTTTTTTTCCATAGCGGCCGACAATACAATTCATCCCGCCCCGCTTGTCACGTCGCATTGTCGCATGGCGGCTTTGGGGCGTCGGAAAGCTGTAGTGATTGCGGGGCCTATTTGATACAAGTCAGGCGAATTAAGGATAGGCCCGATGAAATCCCGTTATTCCGTCTTTTCGCTCGCCCGCAATGCCATGAATTACCACAAGGATTGGGAACGGGCCTGGCGTTCGCCTCCGCCCAAGGCCGAATATGATGCAGTGATCGTGGGGGCCGGCGGGCATGGATTGGCCACGGCCTATTACCTCGCCAAAAACCACAAGATGACGAATATCGCCATTCTCGAAAAAAGCTGGCTGGGCGGCGGCAACACGGGGCGCAACACAACCATCATCCGTTCCAATTACCTGCAGGATGCCTCCATCGCTATTTATGAACTGGCGCGCTCGCTTTACGAGGGCCTGAGCCAGGAGCTGAACTTCAATGTCATGTTCTCCCCGCGAGGAGTTTTGATGCTGTGCCAGACCGAGCATGAGCTTCGCGCCTTCAAGCGCACGGCCCATGCGAATCGATTGGCGGGACTCGACTGCCGGATGATTTCACCGGCGGAAGTGAAAGAAATCGTTCCCATCATCAATGACGATCCGAATTGCCGATACCCTATCCTCGGCGCCTACTACCAGCCCCGCGGTGGCACGGCGCGGCATGATGCGATTGCCTGGGGTTATGCGCGTGGAGCGGACTCGATGGGTGTCGATATCATCCAGAACTGTGAAGTCAGGGGCATCACGCGCGAGGGCGGAAAAGTTGTTGGTCTGGAAACAACGCGTGGGAGCATCAAGACAAAAAAAGTCGGCGTCGTCACCGCAGGCAATGTTTCACCTCTGATGCAAACCGCTGGGGTGCGCATGCCGATTGAAAGCCTGTGCCTGCAGGCGCTGGTTTCAGAACCGATCAAGCCTGTGATTGATTGCGTGGTGATGGCCAACACGGTGCACGGCTACATCAGCCAGTCTGACAAGGGTGAGTTGGTCATCGGCGGCGGCACGGATCCTTACAATAATTATTCGCAGCGCGGTTCCTTCCCTTCACTGGAACACACGGTCACGGCGCTTGTTGAAACCTTCCCGATTATTTCGCGGTTGCGGATGCTGCGGATGTGGGGCGGCATCGTGGACATGACGGGCGACCGCTCGCCCATCATTTCCAAAACCGATGTTGAAGGCCTCTATGTGAATTGCGGCTGGGGCACGGGCGGCTTCAAGGCCATTCCGGGTTCGGGCTATGTCTTCGCCGACACCATCGCCCATGACCGGCCCCACTCCATCGCCGAGCCCTTTGGACTCAACCGTTTTGCTGAAGGCCGCTTGATCGACGAAAGCGTCGCCGCCGCCGTGGCCCATTGATGATGAGCTTCCGGATGATTGAGTTTCGCAAGTTTGGCCTTCGCCCGTCCTGCGCAGCAAAGCGGAGCAGGATGGGAGAAGGTGGCCGAAGGCCGGATGAGGGCCCTTTCTTTCCAGGGGTTCCGGCGATTGAGCTTGTTTCAAAGAGCCCTCACCCGCCCTGTCGGACACCCTCTCCCATGCGTGCCGCACGGGAGAGGGCGAATCCCTTAAACATCCCGCAAGCGGGAAAGTACAGCTTCGGAGAATTTCAATGCTGTTAGTTCATTGTCCCGTGTGTGGCGCTGAAGGTGACGAGACGGATTTTCATGGCGGCGGCCAGGCTCATATCAGCAGGCCCGCAACTCATGATCCGGCAAATATCAGCGATGAAGCTCAGCGCGATTATCTTTTCATCCGGCACAATCCAAAAGGCCTGCATTTCGAGCGCTGGCGCTGTGATCGCGGCTGCGGAAAATGGTTCCATGCGGCGCGTGATACGGTCACCATGGAATTCAAAGCTTTTTACGGCATCACCGAATTGCCGCCGCGCGAATTGATGGAGCAGGCCACGGGCGAATGGGCGAAATTTTTCAAGGACAAATTGAAGGCGGGAAATAAATCATGAGCAACAAGCCTTACCGCCTGGCCCAGGGCGGCACCCGCATAGACCGCACGAAGAAAGTGAACTTCAGCTTTGATGGCAAGCAGATGTCGGCCTTCGCAGGCGACACACTGGCGTCGGCTGTCATGGCCCATGGTTCAAAACTTTTTGGCCGCAGTTTCAAGTATCACCGCCCGCGGGGCGTCGTAGGCCTTGGTTCGGAAGAAATGAATGCGCTCGTCGGCGTTGGCGATGGTTCGCGCCACGAACCGAACCTTCGCGCCACGCAGGTTGAACTCTTTGATGGTCTGCAGGCCGTGAGCCAGAACCGCTGGCCGTCGCTTTCCTTCGACATCGGCTCGCTCAACAGCAGGTTCTCACGCTTTATTCCCGGGGGCTTCTACTACAAGACTTTCATGTGGCCCCAGCGCTTCTGGAAACATGTGTACGAGCCGCTGATCCGCAAAACTGCGGGGCTGGGCAAAGCACCGGAAGGACGCGATCCCGACGTTTACGAAAACATCCATGTCCATTGCGATGTGCTGGTGGTCGGCGGTGGACTTGCGGGTCTCACCGCTGCCAAGGCCGCGGCGGCGTCAGGGGCAAAGGTCATACTCGCCGATGAGAACCCACATCTTGGTGGCATAGGCGATCTCACTGCGGGAAGCATTGATGGCGCCTGCGTGATTGATCATGCCAAAGTGATTGCCGGGCATCTGCTGGCTGCCGAGAATGTGCATGTGATGACGCGGTCAACCGTCGTGGGCCACTGGCACCATAATTATCTGATGATTTTTGAGCGGGTGGCGGACCATGACCCTGCCCTGCTGGCATCCGGCACGCCGCGCCACAGGCTTTGGAAGGTGCGGGCCAAGCAGGTGATCCTCGCCACCGGTACGATTGAACGCCCCATCGCCTTTGCCAATAATGACCGGCCGGGCATCATGCTGGCCTCAGCCGCCAGCGCCATGGTTGAGCGATTTGGGGTTTCCCCCGGCGTGAACGGCATTGTGTTCACCAATAATGACAATGCCTACCTCACCGCCCTTGGCTTGAAAAAAGCGGGAATTGCCGTGCGTGTAGTTGATTCCCGGGCGCGGGCCGAAGGCACTCTGATTGCGCGGGCGCAGGCCGAAGGCATCGAGGTATCAATGGGTTCGGTGGTTTCCGCGGTTGAGGGCACGCTCGGGGTCAATGCCGTGCGCGTTGCGGCCTATCGCAAGGGTCAGGGCCGCGTTATCACCGAACGAAAAATTCCTTGCGATTTCATCGCAATGTCGGGCGGATTTAATCCGGCACTTCATCTGTGGTGCCACAACGGCGGAAAAATCAAGTTTGACGATGCCCTGCAGAGCTACAGGCCGGACCGCCACCATGATGCCATGCAGGCAGTGGGCGGGGCCAATGGCACGATGGATGTGGCCACAACCCTGGCCGAGGCCCATGGAGCCGGCGAGGCCGCGGCAAAAGCCGCACTGCCAAAGGCCAAGTCCGCCAAGTTCAAGGCCCCAGAGGTCAAAGAGCCCAACCGTGCGGCCCTTGAATCCATCTGGTTTGCGCCGGCAACCGGCAAATATAATGAGGGCAACAAGCACTTCATTGATTTCCAGAATGATGTGACCGTTGCTGATCTGGAGCTGGCCCAGCGTGAGGGCTACGAGTCGGTGGAGCACACCAAGCGCTACACCACCTTCGGCATGGCAACTGACCAGGGCAAGACGTCCAACCTCAATGGCCTCGGAGTTCTTTCGGAAGCGACGGGCAAGAGCATTCCGGAAATCGGCGTCACCACCTTCAGGCCGCCCTATACGCCGTTTTCATTTGGCTCGATTGCGGGCGTCCACACCAAAAACCTGTTCCTGCCCATCCGCCGAACGCCGATTTACCAATGGCATGTCGACAAGGGCGCGACATTCGAGCCTGTCGGCCAATGGCGCCGCGCCTAT
>JAHFPK010000039.1 GCA_023266715.1 Hyphomicrobiales bacterium
ATCGCCAAAATCACGCCCCCATGGCAGCCTTGTTTCGGTGCCATAAGTATGATCTTCCAGTCCCGACAGGTAGCAACCCCAGCGTCCGATGATGACGCTTGTTGCAAAGGCGGGCACAAAGATGAGGCCTGTTGAATGCCTGATGCCCCTGCCCCACTTGAATGTTTCAATTGCAATGATGGCGCCGGCCAAAGCGCCAACTATGCTGCGGCCAACTTCCGGTACGCCCGAGAGCCAGAGGTTGAGCGTGCCCGCGCCGAACCCGCCTGCAGCGGCACCAAGAACCAAGATCACCGCATAAGCCAAACCAGAGGATTCAATGCGACCTGCCGCATCGCTGAGCCGCCAGCGATTACAAATGACTGTCATCGCCATGGCGCCCAGCGCCGCAAGCAGATCGAAGATAGTGTGTAGAATCACGCTTTGTTTATAATGGGAATTGCAATCCACGCGAACAGCAACAGCCCGGCAAATACCATAAGTGATGAAATCGCTGTTATGGGTTCCATCGCCTCATTCCCCGCTATCACGAAATAGAGCGAAACGACGAGCACAACGATGCCCACCGCATGGAGCCAAAAATGAATACTCGCCAATTTGTTCTGTCTGGCCACGGGAAACATATGATAGAAGAAACCGAATACCGCAGACATCAGCCAACCCACCACCATGGTATGGGCATGAACTGGCATTTCGAGGTGATCGTGACTCATTGCCATGCTGATGCCAAGCATCATCCCGACAATTCCAAGAACAATACCAAGAATAAAAAACTGTCGTGCAACACCCTGCATAACGAATCTCCCCAGGAATTAGCGCCCCCGCCGCGCCAACCCTAGCAAAATTCTGAAAGCCTCAACAGGTCTATCACTGCTTTTCAAAAGCATCCCGGATGATTTTCTGCAATTCTTCGCGGCGATATGGCTTCATGATGATGAAGCCCTGTTTGAACCGCGGTTCATCTTGATGCACCATCGCTCCCTTTGGGTATCCCGAGGTGTGAACAATCTTGAGGTCAGGCCGCATGCCGCTGGCAGCCTGGGCCAGATCGAAGCCATTCATCCCGCCTGGCATGACGATATCCGTGAACAAGAGATCAATATCAGAGTCTTCCTGGAGTTTTGAAAGCGCCTGGAAGCCGTCTTCCGCTTCCACCACGTCATAACCGAAGTCCGTCAGGAACCCGCACGCCACTGCCCGTACCGCCTCCTGGTCTTCAACCACAAGTATCTTCGGCAGTCTTGCGGTTTTTGCCGGCGCTTCAGGTGCTGCTGCAACTGCGGCGACCGGCAAAGAGCCCTTTTCCGCCACAGAAAAGCTATTGCTCGCCGACTCCGTCGTGGGCTCACCTGCCGTGATTTTTCTCGGCAGATACATTTTGACCGAGGTGCCGTGCCCAACCTCGCTGTAAATGCTGATATGGCCGCCCGATTGCTTGATGAAACCATAGACCATGGAAAGCCCGAGTCCAGTGCCCTTGCCATTCTCCTTGGTGGTAAAGAACGGGTGGAAAACCTTTTCAAGCAATTCTGGCGACATGCCCACGCCAGTATCCGAGATGGCAACCAGCACATGGTGCCCCGGAAAAACTTCCGGATGCTTTTCGGCATATTCATGGTCCAGATAGACCGTTTGGGTTTCAATTGTCAGCAACCCGCCATTGGGCATAGCATCGCGCGCATTGATTGCAAGATTCAAGATTGACGATTCAAATTGCGAAGGATCGATGAGCACCTGGGGCGAGCCGCCGGAAACATCAACCCGGAGTTCCACATTTTCGCCCAGCGTACGCGAAATCAGGGTTTCCATCCCAGAAACCAGATCATTGATTTTGACTTCCCGCGGTTCAAGATCCTGCTTGCGGGCAAAAGCAAGCAACTGGCGCGTGAGGTCCGAACCCTTGCGCGCCGCATCAAGGGCTTCGTTGGCACGCTTGACCGCCTTTTCATCGCCGTCCAGCTTTCCCTCAAGCAATTGGAGATTGCCCATGATGATGGTCAGCAGATTATTGAAGTCGTGGGCAAGCCCGCCGGTCAATTGCCCGATAGCTTCCATTTTTTGGGCCTGGTGAAGGCGCTGGGTCGTTAGCTTGCGGTCCGTGACATCAACAATCTGGACAACAAGTTGCTCAATTTCCGCAGACTCGCTTTTGACCATGGACACACTGGTGGAGCCATGGGCAACGCCGCCCGAACCCGTCATATAACGCAATTCCTGTTTGAGTGAAGGCACCTCGCCCGCTAGAAGCTTGCGCATGCCATTCAAAAACTGCCCACGGTCATCGCAGTGCAAAGTTTCGTCAAATGTCAGCGTGGACTTGTCAATGTCCTGCCGGCCAAGAAAAATTCCAAATGCCGCGTTGGAGAGTTCAATTTGCCCAGTTGGCGAGACCAGGGCCATGCCATGTGCTGCCGCAGAAAATGCGCCGCGGAAGCGCTGGTCGCTCCGTGCTGAAGCAATCTCAGCAATCTTCTGGTCGGTAACATCATGCAACAGGCATATGGAACGCTCAATGCGGCCCTTGTCGCCACGATAGGCATTCATCGACAGCATGACGGTTGCCAGTGTTCCATCCTTGCGATGCACGAACATTTCTTCGCCACGGCAGAGGCCGGATTGCAAATACTTCGGGTAAATCGTGGTGATCAGGTATGAGCGCGACTGCGGCGTCAAAAGTTCATTGAAGGATTTTCCGATGACGTCGGAAGGCATGTAGCCAAGCGTCTTGCACCACTGGCGATTGACCGAACTTAACCGGCCAGAGCCATCCATGGCATGCATCATGAAAGGAAAATTGAACAGCAGCTGTTCGTAGACGCCGCCATTTTGATCCGGAAAAAATGGCGCCGGGGTATCGGCCTGAACCTCTTCCCGTTCGATCTTCCAGCTTGGTCCCTTGGGTCCCAATTCATCCCAGCCTGGGAATGCAGGTACCTGAGCGGCAGATTTGGCGGCAACGTTCATTGGGGAAATTCTCTCCGAAAACCTTTCCGACCCTATCAAATTTGCGGTTAACAGGGCCTTTCCGTTTCCGTTTCAATGCCCCCTCAGGCAGTTACCCGCCTGCAACAGTTGAACTATGGTTAATGAACCATCTACGCGGGCGAAGGCCGGCCAATGGCCTCGGCCGTAATTTCGGCTTTCAGCAGGCCATTGTCATCCATGGCATCGGGCAAAAAGAACTTCTTTGCATCTATATTAATCTTTGGCGAGACGGCACCAACTCCAAGCGCCATGGTTTCTGCCTGATCGTGAGCCGCGGTTGCGGCAAAGGACAGCGCCTCCGCCCCAGAATTGAAAATTCGCGTACCCTGGCCGCCATGAACACGGAACGCGCCATTGCCATCGCCTTCAACCGTCATAGTAACTTTCAGCGCCACGAGGCCCGCAGCTGCACCAATTGCGTTGGCCACCTCGCACCACTCGGCAAAGACAACCTCACAATCCAGGCGCTTTGCAACTTCCGAATAATAGATCCGCGCCGGCCCGCCAACCGCCACGATAGGAATGGTTGGCGAAATTTTAATAGCTGCCAATCCTGTCATCGGCACGCCGGCACAAACATTTTCAATCAGGGTATTGTTGTCGACGGAAATGCCAAGGGCTGAATTCAATATGGCTTTCGCCGACAGGCGGACTGTTTCACTCCATACCTCCAGGCAAAAAGCCTCCACCCGCTCCGGCGTTCCAAGCCTCATGTCGCGAAACCGCACCGCCAATTGGGCAGCGATAAGCGCAGCCGGCTTTGACCAATTTGCCTGCATGCCAAGCACATGGGCAGCGTCAGATGGCGTAAATCCGCAGAGTTGCACAAGTCCCTTCTTGCGCAACGACATCAAAGCCCTTTGTGCGCCTGAAGATATCGCAATTTTTCGAAGCGGCTTCGGACGGTCGGTGACAAGGGCAAGAAATTCTGCCTCGCGCGCCGTCAACCCGCTGTGATCAGATGGACCGGACTTTCCAAAAGGCGCCACAACAAACCGCCCGTGCTGCGATCCTCCTTCCGTATCCGAAAGGTCGCCCTCAAGCATCGCCAGGACCTCGGGGTAACGCTGTCCAATCAGCGAAATCGGCACAATGCGCTGGGGTCCAATCTGCATGGAACCATCCATTGCTAGGTGAACCTCGCTGTCGCCACCAAGGCCTATGGTCGTCACATCAATGGCCTTCACCATGGTGCGCCAGCCGCCAACTTCCGCGCCTTCCTCCGCAACGCGCGGCCGGCCATTCTGCAGAATTCCAATATCCGTTGTCGTGCCGCCAATATCAGACATAATGAAGTCGGCAAGCCCGGATAGCCACTTGGCTCCAACCAGGCTTGCTGCTGGCCCTGACAAGACTGTTTCGATGGGCTTGAGCGCCACGTTCTCGGCCCGCGCCAACGTGCCATCACCTTTGACCACCATAAGTGGGCAAGAAATACGCAACTCCTCCATAGCAAGCCGGACCGCATCAATGAGCGTCGATATCCGCGAAATCAGGCGGGCATTCAAAACCGCAGTCAATGCCCGACGCGGTGCATCCAACGACGAGGTCAGTTCCGAGGAGAGCGTCACCGGTTTTCCCGTCACACGCATGATAATGTCACGAACCACCTTCTCATGCTCCGGATTCCGGACTGCAAAAGCCGAAGCAACCGCAAAAGCTGAAACTTGCCCCTTCAACAGTTCCGCTTCACGCTCCACGGCTGTCACATCCAGCGAAACCACGGGATCACCATTATGATCATGGCCACCCGCAATCAGTCTGAGCGGCATATTCGGAAATGCCTTCGCGATGCCGGTCCTCTCAGCCATTTGACGATCAAAACCAATAAGGAGCACACCGACCGGACTGCCGTGCCCCTCCACGATAGCGTTGGTGGCCAACGTGGTTGAAACTGAAACCAGCCCGATGGCCGAGGACTTTTCTTCTGGAGGAAGGTTCTGCATCACCGTTGTGAGGGCTTCTTTCACGCCGATGGAAAGATCGCCCTTCGTTGTCAATGCCTTTGCCCGGCCAAATATCTTCTGCGAGTCGTGCGCAATAATGACAGCATCAGTATAGGTGCCGCCCGTATCAATGCCGATAAAAAAACGTTCCTTTGCGGTCATTTCCTGGCGTTCGTCCATCATTTGGCCAATGCTTTTACTGCATGCGCCGGACATGTCCACCGCCGTGAAATCCTGCTAAATCTTCAGTCTTACGAAGCTGGAGGCTGCATCCGATTGCCCACAATAATGGGTTCAGCCCGCTTCGGTGTCAGACTAGGCCCGGTCCATCAAGCACCGCAACTGTGCTGCGGTAGGCCGTTTCAAGATGATCGCGCATGGCCTTGGCAGCTTTTTCAGGATCCCCGCTCTTCAGCGCCTTGATGATGAGGCGGTGCATCTTCAAGGTCGTTTCAGCCTCGCCTTCGCGCGGCAGCATCATGTGGCGGCAGCGGTCAAGCTGGGCCTTTGAAATTTCAATGGCCCGCCACAGCCGCGGCAGGTTGCTGATCTCGGCGATGTAGCGATGGAAGTCATCGTCACGCTCGATGGCTTCCACATATTTTTTGCGTTCCAGGGCGCGTGCATGCAGCATTAGAATGTCTTCAAGGCGGTCCACATGCGACTGGGTTATGTGTGTTGCGGCCTGTGACGCACTTTCCGATTCCAGGGCCCGGCGAATGAGAAAGGCCTCGGCTATCTCGTCCCTGGCAATGCGCGCCGCCCGCGTTCCCGATTGCGCCACAACCTCAACCAGGTTCTCGTCACTCAATTTCTTCACCGCTTCGCGCACCGGCGTCCGCGAAACGTTGAGCTGGGCCGCAATCGCCTTCTCGTCAATAACGTCCCCTGGCTTGATGGAACCGGTCAATATCATCCGCCGCACCAACGGATAAATCTGGTCGCGCATCGGGCGCGAACGGTCAAGCCGTGACCTTGAAAGACTGAAAGCCATGCTGTCATACTAATATAACAGTTGTGGACAGCAAGCCCAAAATTTGTTTAAGATGATTCAAACTAAAAAAATCTAAGGGAGGGCGCATGGCTGGCGCGAATAATTTTCCAAAGCTCCACAATGCAATGTGGCCGGGTCTGGTGGGCAAGGGATCGGACTCGGAGCCGCCCATTGATCTCGATACGATGCTCGACCTCACTGCCAAGGCAGAAGTGAAGGGCGTGAAGTTTGATGGTGTCGACATCTTCCATGCAGCGCCCCACACCAATATCGATTTCACCGATGATGAAGTGAAGCGGCTGGCCGAGAAGGTTAAGGCGCGTGGGCTGGCGATCGGCTCCATTGTGGCCCCGGTCTGGCCGCCGGTAGGCGGTGGCTCGGCCATGGGTTCTGCTTCCGACCGGATGAAGTTTGTGGAGAATGTGCGGAAATCTTGCCGGCTCGGGCAGAAATTGCGCGACCTCGGCGTGAGGCACTACGGCGTCGTCCGTATCGACTCGGCCTCGAGCCCCGGCGAATTTGCAAAGGACCCCAAGGGCAACACCAAGAAAGTTGCCCAGACCTTCCGCGAAGCGTGCAGCGTGGCGGCCGACTATGGCGAGCGGCTGGCGGCGGAGGGTGAAATTTGCTGGGGTGGCATGCATTCCTGGAAGGCGATGATCGACACGCTGGAAGCCGTCGACCGACCGCACACTATCGGTTTTCAGGCCGACATGGCCCACACGCTGCTCTACACCATGGGCTATAATGCGCCCAAGGCAAGGCTTCTGCCCGCAAATTATAATTGGAAGAACAAGGCCCAGCTCGACAAGGCGCTCACCAAAATGACCGACATGCTTCGGCCTTGGACCATCGATTTCCATGTGGCGCAAAACGATGGCACGGTCAAAGGCATGGGTTATCACGATAAGACGGGGCGGCACTGCATGGTGACGGACCCCAATGGCAGGCTCGATATTCCCCGCCATGCCGGCATGTGGCTGCGCGGCAAGGATGGCGGGCCAACCAAGGCGTTCCGGCACATTTGCTGGGATGGCTGCATGTTTCCCAATAGTGTGATGATGCAGCAGAAAACCTGGAACGACATTCTCGGCACCATGATCAAGGTCCGCGACGCCCATGGCTGGCAGGCCTGACATGGCGAAGAAACCACTTAACATTGGCATGGTCGGCTACGGCTTCATGGGCCGCACCCATTCAAACGCGTTCTCTCAAGTCGGCCATTTTTTCAATGTGCCCTTCCGCCCGGTGCTGAAAGCGACCTGCGCCCGCAATGCCGACAGGGCAAAAGCCTTCGCCGAACAATGGGGTTACGAATCAATTGAAACCGATTGGCGCAAACTGGTTGAGCGCAAGGATATCGATGTCATCGATATCGCCAGCCCCAACGACACCCATTTTGAAATCGCCATCGCCGCCGCGAAGGCCGGCAAGATGGTGATGTGCGAAAAACCCCTGGGCCGCTCGGCCACAGAGTCCCGCCAAATGGTCGAAGCCGTCGAGAAGGCCAAGGTGCCCAACATGGTCTGGTACAACTACCGCCGTGTGCCTGCCGTCACCTTGGCCAAGCAGTTGATCGACGAAGGCAAGCTGGGCAAGATTTTTCACTATCGCGCCAAGTTCCTGCAGGACTGGACCATTTCCAAGGACCTCCCCCAGGGTGGCCAGGGCCTGTGGCGGCTTGACGCCAGTGTGGCGGGGAGTGGCGTCACCGGCGACCTCCTCGCCCACTGTATAGATACGGCCATGTGGCTCAATGGCGGCATCACAAAAGTCTCCGGCATGACCGAAACCTTCATCAAGGAACGCCACCATAATATTACCGGCAAAACCGAGCCGGTCAGAATTGACGACGCCAGCCTGTTTCTCGCCCGCTTTGCCAACGGTTCGTTGGCAAGTTTCGAGGCAACGCGTTATGCCCGCGGTCACAAGGCGCTCTACACCTTCGAAATCAACGGCGAGAATGCCTCTATCTTCTGGGACCTGCACGACCTGCACCGCCTTCAGTATTTTGATCACCGTGACGAGGGCCGCACCCGGGGCTGGCGTTCAGTCCATATCACCGATGGCGACCATCCCTACATGGACAAATGGTGGGTGCCCGGGTTGCAGATCGGCTATGAACACACCTTTATACATCAGGTTGCAGATTTCCTGGGCGCGGTTGGCGGCGGAAAACCGGCTGCACCAACATTTAGGGAAGCGCTGGCGACTGACCTTGTGACCGATGCCGTGCTCAAGTCGGCCAAAACCGGCCAATGGGAAAGCGCAAACTAATGGCATCTGAATATTTATTCTCGCAAAGCTTGCTATGCGCCTTGCAGGAAAAGGAATTTTAGCAATATACTTTGAACACCTGATGCAACTGGAGAAAGGAGTTATTTCAAGAGTTTGCAGTCTCAATGAAAATTAGACGCGGCACAAAAACCGCGAGACCATGAGAAGTCGATCAAAACAAAAAGCACGCGTAGCCAGCCAACAGGCGGTTGCGAATGTATAACAATGGGAGAAGTCACGATGTTAAGACGTAATCTTGCTTCATTGGTCATGGGAGTGGCCTTTACAATTGCGGGAGGCTTACAGTCTCGCGCGCAAGCCGAAGAACTGACAATTTTCTGGGCCGAATGGGACCCGGCAAACTATCTCCAGGAACTGGCAAACCTTTACACCGCCGAAACCGGTGTGACAGTTACCGTGCAAACAACACCTTGGCCTGATTTCCAGACCAAAGCCTTTGCAGAATTTAACGCCAAGGGCGATGCCTTCGACATGGTCGTAGGCGATTCCCAATGGCTCGGCGCTGGCTCAACCGGAGGCCACTATGTGGACCTCACCAACTTCTTCGCCGAGCACAAGGTTGGCGACCTGATGGCACCGGCAACGGTCAAGTACTATGCCGAATACCCCGGCAACAGCGGCAAGTACTGGGCCATCCCGCTTGAAGGCGATGCCGCTGGCTGGGCCTACCGCAAGGACTGGTTCGAAGATCCCAAAGAAAAGGAAGCCTTCAAAGCCAAGTATGGCTATGATCTCGACGTCCCGAAAACCTATACCCAACTTCGCGACATCGCCGAATTTTTCTATCGGCCTGACAAGAAGCAATACGGCATCGCAATCTATACCGACAACGGCTACGACGCGATGTTGATGGGCATTGAAGGCGCCATCTTCAGTTACGGCGGCGACCTCGGTGATTATGCCACCTATAAGGTCGATGGCATTCTGAATTCCCCTCAGAACGTGGCAGCCGTTGATATGTACAGGCAGTTGTACCAGTTTGCGCCGCCAAACTGGGGCAAGGTCTTCTTCCAGGAGGACAATCAGGCCATTACCGAAAATCTTGCGGCGATGAGCCTGAACTTCTTCGCCTTCTTCCCGGCTCTTGCCAACAAGGCCACCAACCCGAATGCTGATGTCACGGGTTATTTTGCCAATCCGGCGGGCCCCGACGGCAAGCCTCAGCATGCGGCCCTTGGTGGTCAGGGCATTTCCATCGTGTCCTATTCCAAAAAGCAGGACGCATCCTTCAAGTTCCTGGAATGGTTCATCAAGGACGAAACCCAGAAAAAATGGGCTGAACTTGGTGGCTACACCTGCAATAAGTCGGTTCTGGAATCCGATGCCTTCCGCAAGGCAACGCCATTCAATGAGGCCTTCTACCAGACCATGTTCATGGTGAAGGATTTCTGGGCGGTGCCCGAATATGCCGAACTGCTCACCCAGATCAACAATCACGTTTATCCCTATGTGATCAGTGGTGAAGGTGGCAGCGCCAAGGATGTGCTTGATGCCGTTTCAAAGGAATGGGTCGACACTTTCAAGAAATACGGACGCGGCGGCTGATACTCCGCAAATCCTCGCCGGGGGAGAGAAAACTCTCCTCCGGTTTTATTTTCAAAGTACCTTTTTAGGAGTAGGAAGTGGCAGGTGTTCTGGATACCTCCCCCGCAGCGCGGGCGGTGACACGGGGATGGAGCGATCTCACCATTCGTAATGTCTTTATCATCCCGACCATTCTTTTCCTCATCATCTTCAACATTTTCCCCTTGATCTACTCCCTGGGATATTCCTTTACCGATTTCCGCGCCTCGGTAAACGAGCCCGCAAATTTTGTGGGTCTGCAAAACTTCCGCGAACTCCTCACGGATGAACGCATCTGGAATAATTTCTGGGTCACCGCGAAATATGTGATTGTCTCGGTTGGCGGCCAAATGACCGTAGGCTTTGGGCTTGCCCTTCTGCTCAATCGCGCCATGCCGGCCAAGGGCCTCATCACCACATTGCTGCTTCTGCCCATGATGATGTCAGCCGCAGTAGTTGGCCTGTTCTGGCGCCTGCTCTACGATCCCTCCTGGGGTCCGCTCAACTATGCCCTGGGCCTTGGTGACCTTGCGTGGCTTTCAAATGCCGACGTGGCGCTCTATGCCGTTGCCATTACCGACATATGGATGTGGGCACCTTTCGTCATGCTGCTCTCGCTTGCGGGCCTATCAGCTGTGCCGCAGCACCTCTATGAGGCCGCAGCGATTGACCGCGCCAGCGCCTGGTACACTTTTTCACGCATCACACTGCCGCTGGTCACGCCGCTTCTTCTCATCGCTCTGATCTTCCGGACCATGGAAGCCTTCAAGACCTTCGACATCGCCTACATCATGAGCACCCAGCCCACCACCGAGCTGATCTCCATCAAGCTCTACAAGTTTGCCTTCCAGGAATGGCAGACCGGCAAATCCTGCGCGCTGGCCTACATCGTTCTCATCATGGTGCTGGCGATTACCAACATCTATGTGAAATACCTGAACAAGGTGAAGGAGCGCTGACCATGGCTGTCGTTACTTCATCACGCAAGAAGGCGTTCAATCGCGTCGCCATTGTTTCCATTCTGCTGATCACGCTCATCTTCCTGTCGCCGCTCTACTGGATCGGCACCACCGCCTTCAAGCCGCGCAGCCTTGCAACTACCGTTCCGCCAACGGTTCTGTTCCAGCCCGAAATCACCCCCTTCATCAAGCTCCTCACCAAGCGGGTGCAACTCACCAAGGCCTATGATCCCGCCATCTACGCTGCCTCCCCCTGGTATGAGCAACGCATCTATGACGGCGGCGAGCGCATCCTGCGCGTCGGCCCCAATATTCAGCTTTCGCAATATCCCAACCGCTTCATGAACAGCCTCATCATTGCCATCATCAGCACCATCATCGCTGTTTCGATGGGAACCATCACGGCCTACGGATTTTCGCGTTTCAAAATGGCAGGCGAAGCTGATCTCCTCTTCTTCGTCCTGTCCACCCGCATGTTGCCGCCCATCGTGGTGGCCATCCCCATGTATCTCATGTACCGCGTCGTGGGCCTCAATGACACCCATATCGGCCTGATCATTCTTTATACGGCGTTCAACCTGTCCTTCTCCGTCTGGCTGATGAAGGGTTTCATGGACGAAATTCCGAAGGAGTACGAGGAAGCAGCCCTGGTTGATGGCTACACCCGCCTGCAGGCATTCTTCAAAATCGTGCTACCTGAAGCGGTGACCGGCATCGCGGCCACCGCGGTGTTCTGTTTCATCACCGCCTGGAATGAATATGCCTTCGCCCTCATGATGACCAACCGCAGGGCGCAAACCGCACCACCATTTATTCCCTCGCAGATCGGCTCGGGCCTCACCGACTGGACCGTTATTGCATCAGGCACCTTCCTCTTCCTCTTGCCCGTCGCCATCTTCACCTTCGCGCTTCGCAAGCATCTCCTGCGCGGTGTCACCTTTGGAGCGATCCGCAAATGACCTTCAAACAGATCAGCGCCAAATATCTTGAGCCCGCGTCAATCTGGACGATGGTGTTGGGCATCGCGGCGCTTTGCCAACCCTTGAACCTGACGTTGCACAGCTATGGCCTGACCATCATCCTCGTTGGCCTCATCGGCTTCAACATCTTCTCCAAGATAAAACCGCCACCCAATCAGGAATCATAGTCGCCCCATGGCCGAGATCATCCTCAGGGACATCGAGAAATACTTCGGTGCCGTCTACGTCATCCGAAAGTTGAATCTGACGATCAAGCATAGGGAATTTGTCGTGCTGCTCGGGCCCTCCGGTTGCGGCAAAACCACGACGCTCCGTGCCGTCGCCGGTCTGGAAGATGTCGACTCGGGCGACATCCTCATCGACGGCAAGCCGGTGCAGCAGCTCGAAGCCGGTGACCGCGACATCGCCTTCGTATTCCAGCTCTTTGCCCTTTATCCCCATCTCACGGCCTATGAAAACATTGCCTTTCCCCTGCGGGCAACAAGCGAAAGCAAGGCAAGCGTCGAGGCCAAGGTGCGGGCGGTGGCCAAATCCCTGCAAATCGAACATTTGCTGGGCAAGCGCCCGTCGGCTTTGGCGGGCGGCGACATGCAACGCGTCGCCATCGGCCGCGCCCTTGTTCGCCGTCCCAAGGCCATGTTGATGGACGAGCCCATGGGCGCCCTCGATGCCAAGCTGCGCGAGGAAATGCGCACCGAGTTAAAACGCCTCCATCTCGAGAATGAATCGACAACCGTCTATGTCACCCATGATCAGGTGGAAGCCATGTCATTGGCGGACCGCATCGCCATCATGAACGAAGGTGTGCTGCAGCAGGTGGGCACGCCCGACGATGTCTATCACCGTCCTGCCAATCTCTTTGTGGCACAATTTGTCGGCAGCCCCGTCATGAATATCGCCGCGGCGAACGTGAAGGCGGATGGTTCACGGAGCCTGCTGGCCCTGGGCAAAGGTGCCGCCCCGTTTGAATTCCCAAAAAGCCTGATCCGCCACCTCTCCGATGCAAAAGCCAATGACCTCACCGTCGGCATCAGGCCGGAAGGCGTTCTGGTTTCACAAACCGAAACGGCCGGTTACGTTCCCGTCACCGCCCATTTGATCGAACCGCTCGGCGCCTATGACATCGTTGATCTCAAGGTCGGCGCGCAACTCGTCCGCGCCCGCACCGCAAGCGGCTATGTCTCCAAGGTCGGCGCCAGGGTTTGGGCCAGGCTCGACCCCGCGCAAACCCATTTCTTCGATACAAGAACCACCGATTCACTTCGCATAAGGCTTGTTGATGGCGCACATTAGGCTCGACAATGTAACCAAGAAATTTGGGCTCCACGCGGCAGTCGATGGCCTCACGCTCGACATTGCCGATGGCGAATTTTTCGTGCTGCTGGGACCGACGGGCGCAGGCAAAACGACGACACTGCGCCTCATCGCCGGATTGGAAAAACCGGACGATGGGAAAATCGAGATTGCCGATCAGGACGTCCACCAATGGAGTGCGTCCGAACGCGACGTGGCCCTGGTGTTTCAATACTACTCCCTCTATCCCCGCTACACCGTGCGCCAGAACCTTGCGTTCCCCTTGAAGTCAAATGCCAGAAACTGTTCGCAGGCTGAAATCGACGAACGCATCGCCCGCGCCGCCAAGACCCTGCGCATTGGACATCTGCTCGAGCGCAAGACGGATCGCCTGTCAGGCGGCGAGATGCAGCGCGTCTCCATCGGTCGCGCCATCGTGCGCGAGCCCCGCGCCTTCTTGATGGACGAACCGCTCTCCAATCTGGACGCGAAACTCCGTGAATCGCTGAGGGCTGAGCTCAAAGAACTCCAGATGAAGCTCAAGTCCACCTTTCTCTTCGTAACCCACGACCAGATCGAAGCCATGTCCATGGGCGACAAGGTGGGGATTCTCAATGAAGGAAAAATTGTTCAGGTCGGCACGCCCTATGAGATATACAACAAGCCCAAAAACATTTTCGTTGCCAGCTTCGTGGGCTCACCTTCCATAAATCTCATGCCCGCTGAACTCGCTAATGGGCATGTCACCGCCCTGTCCGGCAAGCTGAAAATTGTGGCTCCCAGGTCCAAGACGAATGGTGCCGTAACAATTGGCATTCGCTCGGAAGATATTACAGTAGGACCGAAGGAGCAGGTGGCCGCCCACATCCATGATGTCGAAAACCACGGTGTCGAAAAGATCGTAACGCTGCGTGTCGATGACCAGTTCTTCAAGGCAACGGCCCCCTCCTCACTTGAACTCAAGATTGATGGAACGGTGAAATTCAGTTTCAACCCTGACAAGCTTCATTTCTTTGATGCTGCAAGCGGAGCCAGCCGGGCATGAGGTTTTCCGGACGGCGCGCAATCGTGACCGGTGGTGCCTCCGGCATCGGCGAGGCCGTTGCCAAACGCATTGTACAAGAGGGCGGTAAAGTTGCCATCTGGGATCTCAAGGGTGGCATAAAAGTAGACATTTCAGATCATGAGTCAGTTGCGAGAGCCACAGTCGAAACGCTCAAACAGTTGGGTGGCATCGACATTCTGGTCAACAGCGCAGGCATTACTGGCCCAACCGTACCGCTTGCCGAATTCCCGGTAGATGGCTGGAAGCAAGTCATCGACATCAATCTGAACGGCGCATTCTATTGCAACAAGGCCGTGGTGCCCCACATGGTGGCGCAGAACTACGGTCGCATCGTCAACATCGCCTCAATCGCCGGCAAGGAAGGCAACCCCAATGCCTCGGCCTATTCGGCCTCAAAGGCCGGCGTGATCGGCATGACCAAGTCGCTCGCCAAGGAATTGGCCAAGCACAATATTACCGTAAATGCGGTCACCCCCGCCGCCGTGCGCACCCCCATCTTCGATCAGATGCCCCAGAGCCATATTGATTTCATGCTGTCTAAAATTCCCAAAGGCCGCTTTGGCACTGTCGACGAGGTCGCCAACCTCATCTGCTGGCTCGCCAGCGAAGAGTGTTCCTTTTCAACGGGCGCAGTCTTCGACGTCTCCGGTGGCCGCGCCACCTATTGAAGAGGAATTGAACATGGAACGCATGGCCCAGATCATCAAGGTGAAGCCGGAAGTTATTCTCGAGTACAAGCGCATCCACGCCGCCGTTTGGCCGGAGATTCTGAAGGCCATTTCCGATTCAAATATCAAGAACTACACAATCTTCCTCAAAGAGCCCGAAAACATCCTCTTCGCCTATTGGGAATATCACGGCACGGACTTCAAGGCCGACATGGAAAAAATCAAGAAGGCCCCGCGCATGCTTGAATGGTGGGATATCACCGACCCCATGCAAATCCCCTACGACACCCGCAAACCCGGAGACTGGTGGGCCGTCATGGAAAACGTTTTCCATACAGATTAATAACTCTCCATGGTCGGGCTTGACCCGACCACCCAGACTGGATCACCGGCTCGGCGGCCGGTGATGGAGAGAGATGTAATTGACGCCCTCACTTCTTTCCGAAAAAATTCTTCTCCAGCTCCGCAAAGGCCCGCTGATACACATTCTCCTCCGTGCGCGGAATGAGCGTAAGGTCATCGTGGGCGCT
>JAHFPK010000289.1 GCA_023266715.1 Hyphomicrobiales bacterium
GCAGAGACCGAGCGCATGTTTGGCGGGATCATAGCTGGCCGGATTGTCGTCGAGGGGTCGAGCAAGCATCACCGCACAGGAGGGCTCATCGGCATCAACATCAGGCTGAAACTGCCAGACGGAAAGGAAGTCGATGTTTCGCGTACACCCGACGCCGACGAGCGCTATTCAGATTTTAATTTCGCGCTTGGCGATGCCTTCAGGCGGGCGCAGCGCCAGCTTCGGGACGAGGTGGAACGCATGCAGCAAGAGATCAAGACTGGCGTTCAGCATCCGATCGGAACCGTTACAAAGCTGTTTGAGGACCATGGCTTTCTTGAATCCGCCGACGGATTGGAAATCTACTTTCACAAAAACAGTGTTCTGAATAGAGGCTTTGCAAAGCTCCGGCCGGGGGCAAAGGTGAACTTCGTTGAAGAAGCGGGTGAGAAAGGCCCCCAAGCGAGCACGGTAAAGCTGCTTGGTAAACACGCCCTGCGATAATGGAAGCACTGCTTCCCGAGCCACGTTGGGAACACTTCCCGCATGACGCCGATGTCGGGATTCGTGGGCTCGGGCCAACGCCGGAGGCCGCATTTGAACAGGCGGCACTGGCCCTGAAAGAGGTCGTCACCACCGCCGAGGTTGCACCGAATATCAAAGTCGAAGTCAGTTGCGAGGCCCCCGACCGGGAGCTTCTGTTCATCGACTGGCTGAACGCCATTATCTACGAGATGGCCGTGCGCCGTATGCTGTTTGGTCGTTTCTCGGTGCGCATTATCGGCAACAGGCTTGAGGCCTCGCTGTGGGGCGAGGCTGTGGATCGTGAAAAACATGCCCCCGCCTGCGAGCCGAAGGGCGCCACTTACACTGCCCTGCGAGTTGAGCAGTTGGCCAATGGGCTGTGGAGCGCTGGCTGTGTCGTTGACGTATAGAAGGAGCGATTACGATGGATCCAGGACGCTTCACCCGGCTTGATGAGACGAGTTGGCAGATTGATCCCACAGGCGCCATGCGGGTTCCGGCCATCATCTATGCCGATGAACCACTTCTGCGCGCGATGGATGACAAGGTTTTCGAGCAGGCGGCGCATGTCGCCACTTTGCCGGGCATCGTGAAAGCCTCCTATGCCATGCCGGATGCACATTGGGGATATGGTTTTCCGATCGGCGGTGTGGCTGCCTTCGATGCCGAAAAGGGTGGCGTCGTTTCGGCGGGCGGCGTGGGGTTCGACATCTCATGCGGGGTCAGAACCATGCTGACGGGCCTTTCAGTCAAGGACATCCTGCCCTTCCAGCATTCGATTGCAGAGTCGCTCTACCGGCAGATTCCGGCTGGCCTCGGCAGCGAGGGTGCCATTGCGCTCGAAGCGGCAGAGATGGACGCCATGCTGCGCGGTGGTGCCGCTTGGGCCATCGCCAGCGGATGGGGCGAGGAGCGCGATCTCGAACGCGTCGAGGAAAACGGCACGATGGCGGGTGCGCGTCCTGATTGTGTGTCGGACCGGGCCAAGGAGCGCCAGCGCCGCGAGATGGGAACACTTGGGTCCGGAAACCACTATCTTGAGGTGCAGGTCGTGGCCGAAATCTTGGATGCCGACGCGGCCAAGGCCTTCGGCCTGACCCTCGACGGCGTGGTCGTAACAATCCACTGCGGATCACGCGGCCTTGGCCACCAGATCGGCACCGAATATCTCAAGGACATGGCGGTGGCGGCGCAGGAAACAGGTATCGTTCTTCCCGACCGCGAACTGGCTTGCGCGCCGATCAAGTCGGACATTGGCGAGCGTTATTTCGGCGCCATGCGCGCTGCCGTCAATTGCGCGCTGGCGAACCGGGAAATCCTCGGGCATTTCGCCCGCCGCGTGTTTGGGCATTTCTTTCCCGATGCTAAACTTGATTTGCTGTTCGATGTTTCGCACAACACCTGCAAGTTGGAAACACACACCGTCGATGGCAAGAAGTGCCAGCTCTACGTGCATCGCAAAGGTGCCACGCGCGCCTTTGGTCCGGGCCATCCGCAATTGCCCGAGGCGCTGCGCGCGACCGGTCAGCCTGTGCTAATCGGCGGCAGCATGGGAACCGGCTCATATGTCCTTGCGGGGCTTTCTTCGAGCGAAGCCAAGTCCTTCGCCTCTGCCTGTCACGGCGCCGGACGCGCGATGTCGCGCCATGCCGCGCTGAAGCAGTGGAGCGGGCGCAAGGTCGTCGATGATCTCGCAGCCAGCGGAATCATCATCCGCAGCCAATCCACCCGCGGCGTCGCCGAGGAAGCACCGGGCGCTTACAAAGATGTGGGCGCCGTGGTTATGGCCAGCGAGCGCGCCGGTCTTGCTAAAAGGGTTGCCCGCATGAGGCCGCTCATCTGCATCAAAGGGTAAATCCTGGAGTCGCTGCCCAAGCGGGAGCATCGTTTCAAAGCCCGGCTACCATCTGCTTCAACATGCCCCTGACATCGCCGGCTATGGACTCCAGCTTCGGGTTCTTGATCGCCATCATTGAAGCCACGGGATCGACGGCTGAGACTTCTACCTGGTCCTTTCCAATTTCCTGCACAATAACATTGCAGGGCAGCATGGTCCCAATCTTGTTCTCGGCCTGCAACGCCTTGTGCGCGAATTGCGGATTGCACGCACCAAGAATGGTGTAGGGGCGGAAATCAACATCCAGTTTCTTCTTCATGGTCGCGCGCACATCAATCGTCGTCAACACGCCAAACCCCTTACTGGCCAAGGCGTCCGTCACATGCTGGATTGCCTGATCAAAAGGCATCTGCAACGTCTTGGCAAAATAATAGCTCATGCTTTTATCCTTCCATTAAGCAGTTGTGTAACCTTCCCCGAAAGCAACCTAGCCATTTGTAGTCCTAGGGCTTTGATCAGGGTCAATATTGCAAGCTGTCGCGCGATCGATATGCAACATGATTTGTCATAAGCGGCGCGATAGTCCGCAAAAGGAAGCGTTCGTCCAGTCGCTCACACCAGGACCAGACGGCATCACCGGAGTGAGGGAGATTGAACCGCCAGCAGCGCCAATGAAGCCCGGAGTTAAAAGACGACCCACTGCTGGCATCAGATTGAGCAGGATCAAGGTCCAGACAGCAGACTTGTGTATCGTGAATCATGTCATTTAGTTCTTTATCGAAGTTTGACATCATCAGTGCCGACCGTGCGCGCACCTTGCCTGGCCTCTTCCGCGAGAGAGTGCGGCGCTCTCCAGAAGGTCTTGCCTACAGGCAGTTTGATGCCAAGCTGAATTGCTGGACTGAACATACATGGAGTGAGATGGCCCGGCGCGTGGCCTCATTCCGGGAGGGGTTGCGCAAAACCGGGCTGCAAGTCGGCGATCGGGTCGCGTTTCTCTTGCCCAACGGCACCGACTGGGTGGCTCTCGATATCGCTGTCATGTCGAACGGTCTCGTTGGTGTTCCACTCTATATGCACGACAGCGCGAAGAACGTCGCGGACATTATCGCGGATTCCGGCGCGCGGCTTTGCGTGATCGATTCATCGGACCGCTGGCAAGCGCTCGTTCCCTTCGTGTCGGAGCAGCCCCAGATCGGGCATGTTTGGGTTCGGGAGGGAGCGGCGTCCGTCCTGCGCGTATCCGGTGGCGGACCAGTGGCTGTGCCGCTCGCCAGCGTATTGAGTGAGCCCTCACGCGATACGGAGAATGCGACCTGCGAACCGGGAAATTTGGCGACAATAATCTATACCTCGGGAACCACAGGCCGACCGAAGGGTGTGATGCTGTCTCACTCGGCGATCCTGTGGAACGCGGAAGCCATCACAAAGTTCATTCCTCCATTGACGACGGACGTCTTTCTGTCGATCCTGCCGCTTGCTCACGCCTTCGAGCGCACGATCGGGTATTATTTGCCCATGATGGCGGGCTCTACTGTGGCATATGTACGCTCGATCGACGCTCTGCGTGAGG
>JAHFPK010000290.1 GCA_023266715.1 Hyphomicrobiales bacterium
GCTTGCAGGCCCGCGAGATAGGCAGCACCTAGCGCCGTGGTTTCGAGAACCACAGGGCGGTCAACGGGTGCGCCCAGAATATCTGCCAGAAATTGCATGGTCCAATCGGATGCCGTCATGCCGCCATCGACGCGCAGGATGGTTTCGCCAGCCGTGCCCCAATCTTTCTTCATCGCTTCGAGGAGATCATTGGTTTGATAACATACGGCCTCCAATGCAGCCCGCGCCAATTCCTTGTTCGTGGTGGCGCGGGTGAGGCCGAAGAGCGCGCCGCGAATGTCCGCATTCCAATAGGGCGCACCGAGGCCGACGAAGGCGGGCACTAAATAGACGCTTTGATTTTTGTCAGCGGCCTTGGCAAGAGCGCCTGTGTCAGCAGCGTTCTTCACCACCTTCAGTCCGTCGCGCAACCATTGCACCGCAGCGCCAGCGATAAAGATAGCGCCTTCCAGCGCGTAGGTGCGTTTGCCATCCAATTGATAGGCAACGGTGGTGAGAAGCCGGTTGTTGGAGGCAACGGCCTTGCTTCCCGTATTGAGCAGAGCAAAGCAGCCCGTGCCATAGGTTGATTTCATCATGCCGGGTTCAAAACAGGCTTGCCCGATGGTGGCTGCCTGCTGATCCCCGGCCACGCCCAGAATCGGAATGCCGGCGCCCAAGAGCTTTGCTTCAGTCACGCCGAAATCGGCGGCGCAGTTTTTGATTTCGGGCAGCATGGCGCGCGGCACGCGCAAAATGTTCAGGAGTTCATCGTCCCACTGTCCGCTGTGAATATTGTATAGAAGCGTGCGCGAAGCATTGGTGGCATCCGTCACATGGGACTTGCCGCCCGTGAGTCGCCAGATGAGAAACGAATCGATGGTGCCGAAACATAATTCGCCACGTGTCGCCCGTTCGCGGGCATCCTTCACATGATCAAGTATCCATGAAACCTTCGTGCCGGAGAAATAAGGGTCCAGCAGCAACCCGGTTTTTTTGGCAAATAGGGTCTCATGGCCCTGCGCTTTCAAGCCGGCGCAAATCTCTGCCGTGCGCCGGTCCTGCCAGACGATGGCCTTGTGAATGGCCTTGCCTGTTTTCCGGTCCCACACCACCGTGGTCTCGCGCTGGTTGGTGATCCCTATGGCGCGAATGTTTTTGGGAGCAGTCTTTGCTTTTTTTATCGCGGCCTTGCAGGTGACAAGCACCGATTTCCAGATTTCTTCCGGATCATGCTCAACCCACCCCGAATTGGGGAAATACTGCTTGAATTCTTTTTGAGCGGAAGCGCGGGGCTTGAGCTTGGTATCAAAGATGATGGCGCGCGAGGAGGTTGTGCCCTGATCAATGGCAAGAATGAAATCGGCCATCGCTCTACCCCTTTGCGCGCTTCGTGCTCTTTTGCTTGGTAGCGGGCTTCATGTGTTCGCGCAACGCCTGCTGTTCCTCTGCCGAAAGATGAAGTCCCAATTTTGAGCGCCGCCACAGGATGTCATCGGCTTCGCGCACCCATTCCTCGGCCATGAGATAATTGATCTCACGCTCGCTGAGAGGCCCGAAACTTTTCCCCATGTCCTTGGCAAAGCGGGCGTTGTCAAACATTTTCTCGGCGTTGGTGCCATAGGCGCGGAAAATGCGCCGCACATTTTGCGGCGCGAAGAATGAATATTTCCTTTGCAGCTCGGCAATGCGTGTTTCGACTTCGTCGAAAGGGAAATTGCCGCCGGGCAGTGCCGCACCCGCCGTCCAAGGCTTTCCGGCATTGGGGAAGAACGGCACGATTTTTTCCAGAACCGCCTCGGCCAGCTTGCGGAATGTGGTGATCTTGCCGCCGAAAACGGAAAGAAGCGGCGCTTTCCCAGCAGGCGCATCAAGCTTTAGGACGTAATCGCGGGTTGCTTCCTGGGCCTTGCTCGCCCCATCATCATAAAGCGGCCTGATCCCTGCATAGGACCAGCGCAACTGCTCGCGCGTCACTGGAAGTTTGAAATATTCGCTGACCGCCGAAAGAAGATAATCGATCTCACCATCCGTTATGTGTGGCGAGCTGGGTTCGCCCGTATGATCCTCATCGGTTGTTCCGATCAGCGTGAAATTCTGCTCATAGGGAATGGCAAAGCAAATGCGGCCATCGCCATTCTGGAAAATATAGCAGCGGTCGTGATCATAAAGCTTGTCCACCACGATGTGGCTGCCCTTGACCATCCTGATCTTGTCCGGGTCTTTTCGTCCCACAACCTCGCCCAGAACCGCGCTCACCCACGGTCCCGCCGCATTGATCAGCGCCTTGGCCTGAATAACTTCTTCCTTGCCGCCCTCGGGCGCAATTGTAAGTTCCCAGCCGCCAGCGATGCGCTTTGCTCTGGTACATTTCGTCCGTGTACGGATTTCAGCGCCCCGGTTGGCGGCATCTCGTGCGTTGAGCACCACAAGCCGCGCGTCCTCAACCCAGCAGTCAGAATATTCATAGGCATAGGCAAATTCAGGCTTGAGCGGTTCACCAGTCACATCATGGTGCAGATCGACGCTGCGCGTTGGCGGGAGAATCTTGCGGCCGCCGAGATGGTCATAAAGAAAAAGCCCAAGGCGGATGAGGGGCCGCGGCCGCAATCCCTTGTGATGAGGCAGCACGAAGCGCAGCGGCCAGATGATGTGGGGCGCCGCTTTGAGCAGCACTTCACGCTCGATCAATGCCTCGCGCACCAGCCGGAATTCATAATGTTCGAGATATCGCAGTCCACCATGAATCAATTTGGTGGAGGCCGATGATGTGCCTGACGCAAGATCGCCCTGCTCGGCAAGAAATACTTTGAGGCCGCGTCCTGCCGCGTCCCGCGCAATGCCGCAGCCATTCACGCCGCCGCCGATAACAAACAAATCATACATCATTATTGTGCGGCCTGCGTTGTGGAATCAAAACTATGTCCGGCTTCGGCAATCTCCAGCTCAACTCCGCTGTGCTGGCACAGCTCTACAATGGGTTCGGGCGGTGGCCGGTCTGTCACAAAAACGTCGACCTGCGAAAGATGGCCAATGCGCACGGGTGCCGATCTTGTAAACTTCATCGCGTCCGCCACCAGAATAATATTGCGGGCATTGTTCAGGATCGCTTGCGCGACGCGCACTTCGCGGTAATCGAAATCGAGCATGGCGCCATCATCATCGATTGCCGAGGCGCCGATCACCGCGTGGTCAACCTTGAACTGGGCAATCAAATCCACCGCCTGTTCGCCCACGATGCCGCCATCGCTCCGGCGCACCACGCCGCCTGCAATGATCACATCGATCTTGGGGCAGGGCATGAGGATTGTCGCCACGTGAATGTTGTTGGTGATGACCAGAAGCCCTTCGTGACGGACGAGGGCGCGCGCCACTTCTTCCGTGGTCGTTCCGATATTGATGAAGAGCGAACAATTGTTGGGGATAAGAGTAGCGGTGCGTTGCCCGATGACCTGCTTTTCATCGGCGGCAAGCTGCCTGCGTGATTCGTAGGCCACGTTTTCAACGCCCGACGAAAGCATGGCTCCGCCGTGAGTGCGCGCCAGCAAACGGCTGTCACAAAGTTCGTTCAAATCCTTGCGGATGGTCTGCGGTGTTACATCAAAACGCCCCGCCAGATCATCGACCTGGACAGTTCCCGTGGCCCGCGCAATGGTGAGGATCTGGTGTTGGCGCGGGCTAAGCTGTGTCATGACGGATTCCAAAAAATCTTTCTCAGGAATCCTTTTTTCATTTTTTTTCGTATTAAGCAATACTGCAACGCAACAACTTTCGTTGCGGCGCACAATGCTTTCGATAACATTTCTATTGACGTTCGTTTTTTTTCGTTTGATATTGCTGCAAGGCTCCAACAAAGGCGCCAAATTTTTTATGGGAGGATTATCGATGAAAATGAAGCTTCTAGCGACGGCCGCTGCACTGACGCTCTTCGC
>JAHFPK010000040.1:0-7128 GCA_023266715.1 Hyphomicrobiales bacterium
CCTCATATTCCTGGCCGTTCTCACCCTGGTCTTGGCTGTCATGACACGCCTCGGTATTAAAGATCTGGAACCGGGTGCGATGCAGGTGATTGATGGAGATTCATTGCGCAGGGGCGATACGGATATCCGGTTACACGGCATTGATGCGCCGGAATATCGCCAGAGTTGCAGGGACAAGCACGACACCGAGTATTTTTGCGGAAAGCAGGCCGCCGATGCTTTGCGCGGACTTGTGAAAGGGAAAGATATTTCCTGCGCTTCGGTTGAAACGGATCGTTATGGTCGCGCCGTTGCGGTTTGCAGGGTTGGCGAACTTGAGATCAATAGGGAAATGGTGAGGCTTGGCTGGGCCATTGCCTATTCCAGCCACGGTACATTCTATCTCGGCGTTGAGGCGGAAGCCAAGAAGGCCAAGCGGGGGATTTGGGCGGGGAGCTTTGAGAGGCCGGAAGACTACCGGTTGCGGCAGCGCCTGGTGCGCGGGGATTTGGGGGAACCGGATAACCCGGATTGAAAAATGGTGCTGCTAGACAGGATTGAACTGTCGACCTCTCCATTACCAATGGAGTGCTCTACCACTGAGCTACAGCAGCGCACCAGAATGGGGGACACATGCCACAGGCCCTGGGCTTTCGCAACCCTCATAACTTGACAGAACGTTCCACCTTTTCCATGTTTGGGCATGGCAAATAAACCCCGAACACCGCGCTCCGCAGCCGAAACCAAGCGGCTGGCGGAAGCATTGCGGGTTAACCTCCTGAAACGGAAATCGCTGGCCAGACTCAAAAAAACCATCGAGAAGGCAGAAAAGAAGGCCTCCGATAAAAACTTGCCCCAATAGGGCCATTTATGCTTGTTAGCGCCGTTTTGGCAGACTTCCATGCCAGCCAGCCGATTCCGGCCTCAAGGATTTGAAGGGAATGTGTTGAATGGATCGTATCCGAATTCGCGGCGGCAACAAACTAAACGGCACCATCAATATTTCAGGCGCCAAGAACGCTGCTTTGCCCTTGATGATTGCAGCCCTCCTCACGCCTGAAACACTCACTCTTCGCAATGTGCCGCGCCTCGTGGACGTATTGCGCCTGCAACGGATTTTGCAGAATCACGGGGTGGACATCACGGTTTCGGGCAAGCGTCCGGGGCAGAGTGCGACGGCTGGCGAAACGTTGAAAATTTCGGCCCAGACCATTGTCGATACAACGGCGCCCTACGACCTGGTTTCCAAAATGCGGGCAAGCTTCTGGGTGCTTGGCCCCCTTCTGGCGCGTTGCGGTGAAGCCAAGGTATCGCTTCCCGGCGGCTGCGCCATCGGCACGCGGCCGGTTGATCTCCATATCATGGCCATGGAAAAGCTTGGCGCCGAGGTTGAAATTGATTCAGGTTATGTAATCGCCAGAGCCAAAAACGGATTGAAGGGCGGCCACATCAATTTTCCAAAAGTCACCGTGGGGGCGACGCATGCTGCCCTCATGGCAGCCGTTCTGGCAAAGGGCGACACCATCATTGAAAATGCCGCACGCGAGCCTGAAATTGGCGATGTGGCGGAGTGCCTGGTGAAGATGGGAGCGAGGATCGAAGGCATTCATACCTCGACCTTGAAAATCAGCGGTGTGACCGGTCTCCACGGGGCCGAGCACGAGGTGATCCCCGATCGCATTGAAACCGGCACCTATGCCATGGCGGCTGCCATGACGGGCGGAAATGTTTTGCTCAGGGGGGCAAAGGCTGAAAGCCTTGAATCGATGATCGATGTTTTGACCCGCGCCGGCATTTCGGTGAAGCGCAGCAACGAGGGCATTCGCATTGAGCGTAACGGGCAGGCAATCGAGCCGGTGAGTGTTGACACTGATCCCTATCCCGGTTTTCCGACCGATCTTCAGGCGCAACTCATGGCGCTCATGACGAAGGCCAAAGGCACCGCGATGATCCGTGAAACAATTTTCGAGAACCGCTTCATGCATGTGCAGGAATTGGCGCGGTTGGGTGCTGACATTCATTTGCATGGGGATACGGCAGAAGTGCGCGGCGTTCAGAAACTCACCGGTGCCGACGTGATGGCAACCGATCTGCGCGCTTCCGTATCGCTGGTGATCGCAGGCCTGGTGGCGGAAGGCGATACCATGATCCACCGCGTCTATCACCTTGACCGTGGCTTTGAAGCCCTGGAGGAAAAGCTGCAGGCCTGCGGGGCCGATGTCGAAAGGCTTGCGGGAAACTGATTGGTGTTGAAACTTACGGCAAAAGACACCGAGGATTTGAAGGTTATTTCCGCCCACATGCAGGACGCCCTGGTGCGGCTTGCCGACATTCGCCATTTGCCCAAGACCCGCCAGTTTGCCTTTGTGGCCAACCGCTTCGCCTGGGAGAGCCAGCCCAATCCGGAGCGCCGCCGCAGCGGCATGCATTTCGAGCACGTCCTGAACGTGAAGCAGCAGGGCATTCTAGGGCAGGCGCAGGACGCTATCCTGTCGCTTCTGGCGATTTCCTTTGAGCCTGGCCTGGAGCCCTCAGGCACCGTGGTTCTCACTTTTTCGGCTGATTGCACCATCAGGCTCTGCGTTGAATACCTGGATTTGCAGTTGAAGGACCTGGGAGGGGCATGGGCCACGGACCGCACGCCCACGCACGGTGACTAGCGTGCCCGCGGGCTTTCCGTCTAATCTTGTTTCATGACAATCTCCAAAAAAAACCGGCTTATTGCTGTCGATCTTGATGCCAGCATTGGGCCTGGTCCCTCGCCTGAGGCCGATCATGAACGGCGCGTTGCCATCTATGACCTGCTGGAAGAAAATTCCTTCAGCCTCCTGAACGGGAAAGAGGGGCCTTACCGCCTGCAGCTTTTGACCCAGGAGGGGCGATTGCTTTTCCAAATCTATAGTGAAGGCGAAGAGGTGCTGTCGATCATCGGCCTTTCCATGTCGCCGTTTCGCGTCATCGTCAAAGATTATTTCCAGATCTGCGAGAGCTATTACCAGGCCATCCGGCACGCCACGCCGTCGCAGATTGAAACCATCGACATGGCGCGGCGCGGCCTGCACAACGAAGGCAGCGAAATCCTGAAGGAAAGGCTCAATGGCAAGGTTGATATCGATTTTGACACGGCGCGGCGGCTGTTCACGCTGGTCTGTGTCTTGCATTGGCGCGGATAGGACTTGCCGATGCCGGGGGATCTCCCAAATGCCGTGCTCTTTGCCTGTACGCAAAATGTCATCCGCTCGCCGATGGCGGCGGCCATCATGAAACATTTCTACGGGCACAAGGTTTATGTGGCCTCGGCCGGTGTTAAACCTGGAGAGCCCGACCCTTTTATCGCAACCGTGCTTGATGAAATCGGCATTGATCTCGGCAAGCACCGTCCGCATGATTTTGCCGATCTAGAAGACGCAAGTTTTGATCTCGCCGTTTCGCTTTCACCGGAAGCCCATCACTGGGCCATGGAACTCACCCGCACCATGGCGATAGAGACCGAATACTGGCCGACCATGGACCCCTCCGCCGTATATGGCAGCCGCGAACAAATTCTTGATAGCTATCGCGCCGTGCGTGATGGATTGGAAGACCGGATCAGGGCACGGTTCGGAGCCTTGAGTGCGAGAGGGGTTTAGTTCCCCGGCTAACGCGGCAAGGGCGGTCCGCGCATTGGAACAGGCGAAGACTGTATGATCGATGTGGTTGTCTGGCCGAAGGCCAAGAAGCGATCGAGCACGAGATCAAGATTCTCCAGCGCATCGAGATGAACCTTGAGAATGAAACAATCTTCCCCGGTTATGCGGTGGCATTCGGAAACTTCCGGCATTGATTGGGCAAGGGCGATGATCTTCGGCAATTGGCCGGGCATGGGACGGATGCGGACAAAAGCCGTAACCGGAAAGCCAAGAGCCTTTGGATTGAGATCAAGGCGATAACCGGCAATGACCCCCGCCTCTTCAAGACGGGTGATGCGCTCTTTCACTGCGGGGGCTGATAATCCAACACGGCGTGAAAGCTCAGAAATTGACATCCGCGGATCATCTTGCAGCAAGCGGAGCAATTCGATGTTTTTGCCATCCCTGAGGAGATTCGATAATACAGGCATTTTCTAAAATTTACCTTCAATACTGAATGTAAATTATGTTTTTACTTCAATATCAGCATAGCATCCTGCATTATTGCATGCAAATCTTTCGGCATGAATGACAGTGCTTCAACATCTTCGGCGCTCGTTCCGGTAAAATTGGCGGACCGCGTGCCGCCGCAGCTCTATTTCATTGTCAGTGCTTTTTTCCATTATCTGGGACCCGCATTTGCGGTGTTGCTTTTTGCCCGGGTTGAACCGCTTGGCGTCGCTTGGCTGCGAATTGCAACTGCTGCTGCGGTATTTGCACTTTGGCGGCGGCCCTGGAGATTTTTTGTCTCGCTTGATACCACGGAGCGATGGATCGTGATCGCTCTCGGCGTGGCGTTGGCATTGATGAATGCGAGCTTCTATCTGGCACTTGCCCATCTACCGCTTGGCACCGTGGGCGCCATCGAATTTTTGGGGCCCATTGGCCTTGCGGCTTACGGGATGCGAACCACCCGCAATGCCGGCGCGCTGCTCACGGCTATTTGCGGTGTCTATATTTTGACAAATGCCCGGTTTGAAGGAGCAGCGATTGGCTATTACTATGCCTTTGCCAATTGCGCACTCTTCGTGATCTATATTGTCTTCGGCCACAGGATTGCTGGCAAAGGTGCGACAGGCGGCATTGACCGGCTTGGCATGGCGATGCTCGTCGCTTTGGCCGTCTCACTGCCAATTGGATTTTCCGACGCGGCCATTGCTTTTCGTGTCCCAGAACTTCTCGGCGCCGGCATTGTTGTCGGCATTTGCTCTTCGGTCATTCCCTATGTTTGCGATCAATTCGCCATGGCACGCTTGCCGCGGTCGAGCTTCGCCCTGATGCTGGCGTTGTTACCTGCTACCGCCACAGTCATCGGCGTTGTTGTGATCAGACAATTTCCAACGCCCGCAGAACTTGCGGGTGTTGCTTTGGTTATCATCGGTGTTGCCGTGCACCAAGCTGAGACGTGAAACAGCATTCCATTTAATCCGGCGATCTTGTAAATGCCATGGTTAATCACTATCCTTGCATTTGGCGGCTAACGGGTCCATTTATCGCGCCGCTTCCTTTAACAACCGGAAAGATTCATGGCGAAAGAAGAACTTCTCGAATTTGAGGGCACGGTTTCCGAGCTTTTGCCCAACGCGACGTTTCGCGTTTTGCTCGACAATAATAATCATGAAATTATTGCCCACACGGCGGGCAAAATGCGCAAGAACCGTATTCGCGTTCTCGCTGGCGACCGCGTGATGGTTGAAATGACGCCCTATGATTTGACCAAGGGCCGCATCAACTACCGTTTCAAGTAATCCTTTATGGCAGGTCAACCCGTCAAGCTAGTGCTGGCCAGTGCTTCGCCGCGGCGCTTGATGCTTTTGGAGCGGATGGGCCTTGCGCCGGACTTGCTCAATCCCACCGATCTGGATGAAACGCCGAAACGGCGCGAAACACCGCGGAGGCTTTCCATCAGGCTGGCTGAAGAAAAAGCCAAGGCCGCAATCCATGCGCCACAGGTGGTGGCCCTGGGGCCAGGCGTATTCATCCTTGCCGCCGATACGGTTGTAGGACTGGGACGCAGGATCCTGCCAAAGGCCGAAACCCGCAAGGAAGCCTTTGGCTGCCTAGGCCTGCTTTCGGGCCGCTCGCACTGGGTCTATTCCACCGTTTGCGTCATCGCCCCCAATGGACAGAAAACCACGCGCTGTTGTGAAACCAAGGTCAGGTTCAAGCGCCTGTCGCGCGAGGATATTGAAAGCTATCTGAAATCCGACGAGTGGCGCGGCAAGGCCGGCGGCTATGCCATCCAGGGCCGCGCCGAGGCCTTCGTGCGTTATCTCACGGGCTCATATTCAGGCGTCATGGGCCTGCCGCTTTATGAAACCGTGCATTTGCTGGAAGGTGCAGGCTATCCGGTGCTTCATTCCTGGATGACGACTGCTTCTGCAGGTGCCTGATGGCCGACCCGGTCCGCCTCAAACCACGCCGGCCTTGCCCCATATGCGGCAAGCCCTCGTTACAAAAATTTCACCCCTTCTGCTCGGCCCGCTGTGCCCAGGTTGACCTTAACCGCTGGCTGGGCGGGAACTACGCCATCCCCGCAGTTGAAAGCGAGGAACCACCGGAGGGTGACTTGGACAACGAGAAGTAACTGGACTAGCATCAAGCGGAAACGAGGTGACGGGGAGAAGCGATGGCCGACGCGCGGATTCTGATCGTCGATGATCATCCCCTGTTCCGTGAAGCGCTGCGGCATGCCTTGAGCACGGCCAAGTCCCATCTGGAGATTTCCGAGGCCGATTCCCTTAACTCGCTAACTGCGAAACTGGCGGACGATGACTCCTGCGATCTCGTCCTGCTTGATCTGCGCATGCCCGGCGTGCAGGGCCTTTCGGGCCTGATTTATCTCCGCTCGCAATACCCCAATATCCCCGTCGTCATCGTCTCGGCGAGCGAAGAGGCAGGCATTGTGCAAAAATCACTCGATCTCGGGGCCTCCGGGTTCATTCCAAAATCGTCAGGCACAGCAGTCATCATCGAGGCCGTCGAAACTGTCCTCGACGGCGGTGTGTGGACTCCGCCCTGGGCTCACCGGGAAGTGCCCGGTGATCCCGAAATTGCCGCCATCGCACGGCGTGTGGCTTCGCTTACTGCCCAACAAATCCGTGTGCTGATGATGTTGAAGGAAGGCCTTCTCAACAAGCAGATCGCCCATGCGCTTGACGTTTCCGAAGCAACAGTGAAAGCCCATGTCTCGGCCATCTTGCTGAAGCTCGGGGTGGCCAGCCGCACCCAGGCGGTGATTGCAGCAAGCAAGCTTGCCGGTGCATCGGATATTTAAGCTATTCCCACCGAAGGGCCCTCATCCCAGCGAAACTGAAGTTTCGCAGACCTGTCGGGCACCTTCTCCCATGCGTGCCGCACAGGAGAAGGCGATAATCTCAAAAAGTTTTGCCTTCTCCCGTCCGCAGGATGGGAGAAGGCGGCCGAAGGCCGGATGAGGGCATCTTTGCCAAGAGCTTCACTTAAGAACTAAAGCTCTAGC
>JAHFPK010000040.1:7228-15023 GCA_023266715.1 Hyphomicrobiales bacterium
GGGCTGCGGGTTTGACGGGCTTGCGCAGCACGTGAATATCATGAACCGTGGCCTGGTCGGCCACGGCAAGTGACCTGTCGGCTGTAATAAGAATTGCCGGAATGGACCTCCGGGCCTTGCGGCGCAATTCATTGATGAGCGAAATGCCATCCTCCTTGTCGAGATGGAAATCGGCGAGGATCATGTCAATTTTGCCATCGGCGCTGTCATAGGCGCGAAACGCTTCGGCGCTGCCCAGTGCTATATGGGCTGAACAACCCCAGCCATTGAGCAGATGCTTCATGCCATCCAGAATTGCCGGTTCATCATCGATCACCAGAACCTCGGTTGTACTGCCAAGTCCCGGACGCTGCTGGCGCGGCAGGCTCTTGCCGCGGACGCGCGGAATGGCCACTTGCGACAGGGGTACGGTGATGGCGAACATGCTGCCTTTGCCATGGGCGGTGTGGAGCGTGATGTCACTGCCGAGAATGCGGGCAACGCGTTCGACAATCGACAGGCCAAGGCCAAGGCCCGTGGCAGAACCATCGTCTTCACCCAGTCGCTGAAACTCCTGGAACACCATTTCCCGCTTGGAATCAGGGATGCCAATGCCGGTGTCGTGAATTTCAATTCGCAACATGCGTCCCTTGCGACGACAGCCCATGAGAATGCGGCCCGACTTTGTGTACTTGACGGCATTGGAGATGAAATTCTGCATGACACGGCGCAGCAATTTGCGGTCGGTTTCAACGGTTGCGCCGCAGGGCATGGCCTTGAGAACCAGATTTTTCTTGGTAGCGGCAGGCGCATATTCCGTACTCAGTGTTTCCATGAGATCGTCAATGCGAAAGATCGAGAGTTCCGGCAGCATGACGCCCGCATCGAGGCGCGAAATATCGAGGAGCGCAGTGAGAATCTCTTCAACCGCTTCCAGCGAGGAATCAACGTTGCGCGCCAGGGCACCATCGTTGGAGCGCTTGAGCCGCTCCACCAGGCTCGAGGTAAAAAGACGGGCGGCATTCAGCGGCTGCAAAATGTCGTGGCTTGCGGCGGCAATGAACCTGGTCTTGCCGAGATTGGCGGACTCTGCTGCAGCCTTGGCCACGGCCAGTTCACCATTCAGCCGTGTCAACTCCATCGTGCGCTGGACCACACGGCGCTCAAGCTCCTCATTTGATTTCTGCAGGGCTTCAGCGGCACGTACGCTTTCGGTTGCGTCATTAAAGGTGATGACCACACCACCGTCGGGAATCGCATTTGACCGCACTTCCAGCACCTGGCCACTGTCGTTCACGCGTTCGCGGAAGTGCTCGTGGGACATGGCCATCTTGCGCAGCCGGTCTTCGAGGCTGGTTTCGCCGCCGTCAGTTGTACGCAGGAATTCAAGGACGATCTCGCGCATGGGGGCACCCACACGCCCCAATTCATTGCTGAGCTTCAGATGGTCCTGAAAGCTGGCATTCCAGCAACTGAGGTTCATTTCGGAATCAAAGACCGCAATGCCCTGCTCGACATTGTCGATGGCCGATTGCAGCAGATCGCGATTATGCTGGATGGCGGCGGAGGCATCGTCGAGGAGCCGCATGGCGCCACGGGGATGGGCGGAATGGCGCTCCAGCAACAGCGCCATGACAAGACGCGACGATGCCACTCCAACAGCACGGGCCAACAGATGCTCGGCAAAGCGCAGCATACGCACGTCTGCTTCCACGGTTGGCTTTTGCGTCATGCCGCGCTGGGCAAAGAATTCGGCAAAGGCCTGTCTGGCGCGGGCTTCACCCAGATAGCGCGCCACTGTCTGCTCAAGCTTTTCAACGGTGACAGCGGTTCGCCACAGGCGGAAACCCGTTCCGGTTCCAACCGTCAATTCACGGGTTACAAAGCTTGTGGCCTGGATGCGCTCAATGGGCGTGGGGACGCGGCTCAGGGAAAAGCCAACATAGGCAAAAATATTTGCGGCAAGACTCCACAGCACACCATGGCTTAAGGCATCCAGTTCCATGCCGAACAGCATGCGGGGCCTGAGAAAGCCCAAGCCGAAGGGCCCCTGTTCGATCAGGCCTTTTCCGATCCAGCCTGCATCGGCAATTGAAGGAAGCAGCAGCGTATAGGCCCAGACTGCCGTTCCAGCCATGAGGCCCGCCATGGCACCGCGCGAGGTTGCCCGTCTCCAGATCAGGGCCCCGAAAAAGGCGGGGGCGAACTGGGCCACGGCGGCAAAGGAAATCAGACCGACCTGGGCGAGCGCTGCCGACGAGCCGATCATCCGGTAGTAGCCATAGGCCAGCACCAGCACGAGGGCGATTGCCAGTCTCCTGATGGTGATCAGAGTCTTGCCCATGTCATGGAGGATTTCCGGCCGCTCCGCGCGCTGCCTGAGCAGCAGGGGAACCACGAGGTTGTTACAGATCATGATGGAGAGCGCGATGGTTTCAACAACAACCATTGCTGTGGAAGCGGACAATCCTCCGATGAAGGCTATCATGGCAAAGATGCTGCTCTGGGCGCTTACCGGCAGGGCGAGCACAAACGTGTCGCCATCGGCACTTGCCGGAAGCAGGACAAGACCGGTAATGGCGATGGGAATCACAAAAATATTGATGGCAACGAGATAGAGCGGAAACAACCAGGCAGCACGGCGGATGTCGGAGGGGGCGGCGTTTTCGACAACGGCCACGTGGAACTGCCGGGGCAGGAGGATAATTGCACTCGCTGCAAGAAGGGTCAGCGTCAGCCAACGGGTGCCGTTCAATCCCTTGGCAAACAACGCGAAAATGTTCTGGTCCGATGATACATGGAAGGCGAGGCGTTCAAAGCCTCCCATCATGGAGAGGGTCACAAACAGTCCAACCGCCACGAAGGCCACAAGCTTCACGATGGACTCAACCGATATCGCCAGGATCATGCCGTCCTGATGCTCGGTCGTATCAATGTGGCGCGTGCCAAACAGGACAGCAAAGACGCCCATGGTAAGGGCCACCAGAATGGACAATCCATCGGAACGTTGCATGACCGGCATGATGGCATCGGGAAACAATGGATCGGTGATCATGGTCTGCAGCGACGATGACACGGCCTTCAACTGGATGGAGATATAGGGCACGACGCCAATGGTGGCGACCCCCGCAACCAGCGCGCCCAGAGCCTCGCTCTTGCCATAACGTGCCGACAGGAAGTCAGCGATTGAAGCGATGTTCTGGCGCTTGGCAATTTCGGCAATCCTCTGCAGCAGACGCCAGCCGAGGGCAAAGACCAGGATAGGCCCGATATAGATTGGCAAAAAATCATAGCCGGAACGCGAGGCAATGCCGACGCTGCCGAAATAGGTCCAGGAGGTGCAGTAAACACCAAGCGACAGGGCATAGATGAAGGGCCGGGGGGAACCCGGTTTTCGCCGGTTGACGGGCCTGTCGCCCCAGGTTGCGACCGCAAACAGGCCGCCGAGGTAGGCCAGTCCGAAAAAAAAGATCATCCAGCTCTGCAGCATGGGGGCAAACCTAGCGCGCTTTTTGCCCCGATGGAAACAGCCAAACGATCGCGGACATAGAACAAACGTCTAATATACGTCCAAAAAATTGCCCTCTAAGTTATGGGTTGAACCACGGGGGGAAAACCATCCCGCACCTTGGAAAAAAGTGAAGCCAACAAAGGCTCGGGGCCCATAACCAGACAAAGGGGAGAAAACACAATGTCTGATATCACGATGAATGCACCCGCCGCACGGGGGCAAGGGATGAGCAGCGACGAAAAATTTGTCATCTTCGCCTCGTCCACCGGTACTGTCTTCGAATGGTATGATTTTTATCTCTACGCCACACTGGCTCCATTTTTCGCGGCCCTTTTCTTTCCGCCAGGCAATGACACGGCGGCCTTGCTCTCTGCTTTTGCCACCTATGCCGCAGGCTTTTTGGTCCGCCCCTTCGGGGCTCTGGTCTTTGGCCGGCTTGGCGACATGATCGGCCGCAAATACACTTTCTTGGTCACCATGATGGTGATGGGTATTGCAACCTTCTTGGTTGGCCTTTTGCCAACCTTTGCAACCCTTGGCTGGCTTGCCCCCATTCTGCTCGTGAGTTTGCGTCTCCTGCAAGGCCTGGCGCTGGGTGGTGAATATGGTGGTGCTGCCACCTACGTGGCCGAACACGCACCTAGCAATCGGCGCGGTTATTCCACCAGTTGGATTCAGACCACGGCCACCATCGGCTTCTTCCTGTCGCTGCTGGTGATCGGCATTAGCCGCAATTACATGACGACCGCCGACTTTGCCGAGTGGGGCTGGCGTATTCCCTTCATCGTTTCCGCCTTCCTGCTGGTTTTCTCCATCTGGATCCGGCTGAAATTGAATGAATCGCCGGTTTTCCAAAAAATGAAATCCGAGGGCAAGGCATCAAAGTCGCCGCTGACGGATTCCTTCCTGCGTTCGCCCAACAACAAGCTTGTTTTGCTTGCCCTTCTTGGCGCCACGGCAGGACAGGGTGTTGTCTGGTACACGGGGCAATTCTATGCCCTGTTCTTCCTCACCATCACACAGAAAGTGGATTATCTCACGGCCTATTGGCTGGTGGGCATTGCGCTTCTGCTGGGCACGCCATTCTTTGTTTTCTTCGGCTCCCTTTCCGACCGGATCGGCCGGCTGAAGATCATTCTGGCGGGCTGTGTGATTGCTGCACTTACCTACTTCCCTCTGTTTGGAATGCTGGCGAAGGCCGTCAATCCGGATTTGGCGGCGTTCCAGACGACGGCGCAAATCACCGTTGCCAGCGATCCCGCCAATTGCCACTTCAACATCTTTGTTGGACCCTGGTCAAAATTCGGCGATTGCGACAAGGCCAATGACTTCCTGACCAAGTCCGGCCTTTCCTTCACGACGGCCAAGGGTGCTGCGGGTTCTCCTGCCACCCTTACTATCGGTGCGGACAAGAAGATTATTGAAGGCTTTAGCCCCTTCACCTGGTCAAAGGCTCTGATTGATGCGGGCTATCCCTTGCTCAAGTCAGCATCTTCCACGATTGCCCTGGCCAAGGAACAGTCTGACCAGGTTGCGGCCCTTCAGGCTGAGAAGAAAACCGCAGATGTCCTAAAGGTCTTGAGTGATGCGCGCATTGCTGCTGATCCTGCGGCCAAAAAGATTGCGGCCATCGCCAATGTCGATGGCGTTGAAGTGGCAGCTGATGGCTCAAGTGCTACAGCAACTGTCACCGAAATTGCGCCCGGCAATGCGGATAAGGCCAAGATCAACTGGCCTCTGGCCATCGGTATCCTGTTCATCATGATGATTTATGTCACCATGGTCTATGGTCCGATTGCAGCGTTTCTGGTTGAACTCTTCCCGACCCGCATCCGCTACACCTCCATGTCGCTGCCCTATCATATCGGCAACGGCTGGTTCGGCGGCATGCTGCCCCTGCTGGCAACGGCGATTGTGGCATCCTACGGCAATATCTACGCAGGCCTCTGGTATCCGATTGTCGTTGCCGTCATCACGGCAGTGATCGGCTTCTTCTTCCTGAAGGAAACCAAGGATGTAAATATCGCTGCTTAAGCGCAGAATTGACTAACCAACAACAAGCCCCGTCTGGCGCGTGTTTCCAGGCGGGGTTTTCTTTCTTGCCAGCCCAAATTCATCATCCGCGAGAGGTGAAACCCTTCAATGCATGCACAGGATTCACGCTCAGCGGCAGGCTTCCAGCGCAACGCAAATCACCGCGGGCGAGGCCTATATCCCTCAGCATGTGATCATCGAATTTGGAAAGCTTTGCGATTTCCTTGTGGGCACGCCAGTTGTGCAGAAGGTTGGAAACAATGCTCCAGGCGCTCGGCTGAACCTCACGGGAAGCGATGAATTGTGCGTATTCTCTCATTGTACTCTCCTTTGATTTTGCGCTTGGCGGCGCGTCCAATGGAGGCAATATGATATTTTTTATGGTCTGATATAAGAACCAAGATATTCAAGATTTACCAGACCAAGTTGCAAGATAATTCCGCCATCTGGCGGGCCCCATGGGCTTGCTATGGTGGGATTTGTACGGTTAAGCTTGGTATGGGAGAAATAATTATAAATACGTAAATCATGGAACCAATTTTTGAGCTCAATCTGAGGCTGCCCAAAAAAGGGTCGCGTTTACTTCTACGTTCCCTGCATGAGCAACTTCGCGCCGCAATCATCGAAGGCCGCCTGAAAGCAGGTGTCCGGCTGCCAGCTTCGCGCACTCTGGCTCAATCCATGAAAATATCGAGAAACACCGTCGTTCTCGCCTACGAGATGCTCATGGGTGAAGGATATCTTGTGACCAATACCAGCGCCGGCTCCACCGTTGCGGATGTCCGTCCGAAGCAAACCAAGCAAAGAGCCGCGCTTGACGATGGGAAAGCCGACCGCCGCTTGACATCATTCTGGCGAGGCCGCAGCCCAAAGGAAGATACGGACCTTAGCAAGCCAGCCCGATATGATTTCAGGCCGGGCTATCCCGACATGTCGCTGTTTCCGTTCGATGTCTGGCGCAGATTGACAACGCGGGCCGCCCGGGCCGAGTCCAAGCTTCCAATCCTTGAGGGCGAATCCCAGGGTCTTTTGGCCCTGCGGAAGGCGATTGCCGGTCATGTTTCCTATGCGCGGGCCGTGGCCTGCAGCCCCGACGACATCGTGGTGACTTCAGGCTTTCGCCAAGCCGTCGATTTATTGGCACGCATCATGATTGTGCCGGGAGAAACGCAGGTCGCGCTGGAGGATCCATGTTACCACGCGGTGCGCAATATTTTTGAGTCTGTGGGCGCACGCATTGTGCCGGTCCCGGTCGACGAAGAGGGCCTTGTCGTCAGTAAGCTGCCGTCAACCGTGAAAATTGTCTGCACGTCTCCGTCGCACCAGTTCCCCCTGGGAGTTACCATGTCGCCGGGAAGGCGCATTGATCTTCTTGAGTTTGCCAACAGGCACGGCGCCGTGATCATTGAAGATGATTATGACAGCGAGTTCAGGATTGAAGGCAGGCCGCTCGATGCCCTTCATACGCTTGATCGCCAGAATGTGGTGTTTTATACGGGCACGTTTTCAAAATGCCTTTTTGCGGCCCTGCGGATTGGTTTTGTCGTGGCGCCGCCCTGGGCGCGAAAGGCCCTCATTGCCGCGAAGCAGATTAGTGACGCTCACAATCCAGTCCTCCAGCAGGAAATGCTCGCGGCCTTCATCAATGAAGGGCATCTCGTGAAGCATATTCGAAAAATGCGTGCCGTCTACAGCGAACGCCATGATGTTTTGATCAAATCGCTGCAGCGAAATTGCGGGAGCTGGCTGAAGCCAATTCCCTCTTTTGCCGGCGTACATCTTGCTGCTGTTGCAGACCGGCGCTACGACATTCAAGAGATTGCCAAAAGGGCCCTCAATGCCGGCATTCGGCTACAGACATTTTCCTCGGCTGCCGCCGCAGTTTCGCCCAAGTCGGGCGTGGCGTTTGGGTTCGGCCTGATCAAGACGAAGGATATCGCGTCCGCTGTCACAGCGCTAGCGCAATGCAGGCTGTGATACTTTTTCCTGCTTCTTTCTATAATTGATTAGCCCTGCTTGCGGAAAGCATTGCCCTTAGCCCTCGCGCCGAAGCTTCAACGACACCGTGCTCTGTAATCAAACCCGTAACGAGACGCGCCGGCGTAACATCGAAAGCCGGGTTTGCCGCGGGGCTGCCGGTTGGCGAGATCTGCAGCCGGGAAACCTTTCCATCGGCGCCCAGGCCCTGAACATGGGTCACTTCACTCCCGCTTCGTTCCTCAATCGGAATTTCCTCATTGCCGTCAGCAACGGTCCAGTCAATTGTCGGGG
>JAHFPK010000041.1 GCA_023266715.1 Hyphomicrobiales bacterium
AATCCGGAATTGCAGCGCATCCTCGGCGTCAAAAATGCCGATGGGTCGGCTGCCGGTTTTGGCACCGGCATCGGACTTGACGAAGAATGGGTCGTTCATATCGTCAAGGGCGTCGGCAATTACGGCGAAATCTTCGAGCGCAATGTCGGAGCGAACACGCCATTGAAGATTGCACGCGGCAAGAACGCCCTGTGGAATGCCGGCGGCCTGCAATACGCGCCACCAATCCGCTAACGCAAAATACAGGAGTCCGGCCATGTGCCGGGCTCCTTTTCTTTTCTGCAAGAGCAAGACCGGATAACCGGCTTAATTCAGGGGAAGGGTATGAGCATGACAGTCGCGATTGAACCGCGAGTCGTCCCGAAGGTTTCTGTCTGGAACGATCCAAAAATCCGGGCAATGTTTTTTCAGGCCGCATTGGTCATCGTGCTCTTGTTTCTCGCCTATGAGATTGTCGCCAACACCATTTCGAACCTTCAAAGGCTGAACAAGGATTTCGGCTTCGCCTTCCTGAAACGCACGGCTGGCTTTGACATCATTCAAACCCTGGTGCCCTACACCAGTGCGTCGAACTTCGGAACCGCACTTTATGTTGGGTTTCTCAATACAGTTTTGATTTCATTTCTGTCGATCATTGCCGCCACGATCATCGGGTTTGTCGTTGGCCTGATGCGACTGTCGAAAAACTGGCTGGCTTCGCGCATCGCCACGCTTTACATCGAGATTTTCCGCAATGTTCCCTTGCTGTTGTGGATTTTTGTTTTTTACAGCGCCATTCGCCAGCCGCTGCCTGATGCAAGGAATGCGCTGAACCTTTTCGATTCGTTTTTCCTTTCCAAGAAGGGATTGATGGTGCCGAAGCCGCTGTTTGGTGATGGCTCGTGGATCGGCATGGCGGCGTTTGTTCTTGCAATCGTGGCTTCGATCGTTATTGCGCGCTGGTCCAAATCCAGACAGGAAGCGACCGGGCAAACTTTTCCGGTGTTCTGGGCTTCACTGGCCCTGATCATTGGCTTGCCGCTGCTCGGTTTTGCTGTTGCCGGATTTCCGCTAACCTGGGAATTGCCGGCATTGAAGGGATTTAATTTCTCCGGCGGCTTGGCCGTGCTTCCGGAATTCATCGCGTTGTTTCTCGCGCTCTCAATTTATACGGCCACGTATATTGCCGAAGCGGTGCGCGCTGGCGTGCTTTCCGTCAGCCATGGGCAGACCGAGGCCGCTCATGCCCTTGGAATTGGCACCAGCTCAACGCTCAGGCTGGTGGTTGTGCCGCAAGCCATGCGGGTGGTCATTCCGCCATTGGCCAGCACCTATCTCAGCCTTACCAAGAATTCGTCGCTGGCCGTGGCCATTGGATACCCTGATCTTGTTGCCACAGGCGGCACGGTTCTGAACCAGACGGGCAAGGCGATAGAAATCGTCAGCCTGTGGATGCTTGTTTACCTGTCTCTCAGCCTGCTTACGTCGCTGCTGATGAACTGGTTCAACAGCCGCATGAAACTGGTGGAGAGGTGATGTCATGACTGCCTCCTCATCAAATACCGCCTATGTGCGTGACGACGAAGCGCCGAAGCTTCCGCCGCCGCCGAATATGGTTGGGGTGCAGGGGTGGGTTCTGAAAAACCTGTTTTCATCGATCGGCAGCAGCATCGTTACCGTGCTGTTCGGCAGCTTCCTGCTGTGGATGATCTGGTCAGTATTGGACTTCGCATTTCTGCGTGCCGCATGGACTGGAGCAAACCGGGACGCCTGCCTTGCCGAAAACATGGGCGCCTGCTGGCCAATGGTCACGGCCAAGCTGCCGCAATGGATCTATGGCTTTTATCCCATCGACCAGCGTTGGCGTGTTAATCTGTGTTTCGTGGCTGGCGCCGCGCTGCTGATCCCGATGCTTATGCCTTCAGCACCGTATAAGTTGTGGAACATCCTTCTGCTGCTGATCGTGTTTCCGCTGCTCACATTGCTGCTGCTCACCGGTGGCAACTTCAATTTCAACCTCTTGTCCTATGTCAGCGTGATCTCGTTGTTGCTTTTGGCGGCGGCGGCCGTTCCTTTGGCTGCTTTCGGCATTGAAGAAGGCATTGCGCGGAACCGGCTTGGGCTGGCACTTGCGGGTGCTGCGATTGTCGTGTGGCTCTTGTCATTTTTGACAGGGCCTGTGCCTCTTGGTTCGTCCATGTCAATGATGCCAATGCTCATTGTTTTGCTGCTTCTGGCTTCTGCAGTGATTTCTATCATGGCGTCAAGAGATGGCGGCAACTCTGCCATATCGGGCTGGGCCATTGTACTTGGCGGCATTTTGTTGGCAATGCTGCTGCTCGATTTTGATTTCGGTCTCATACCCGTTGAAACGCCGCAATGGGGCGGGCTGACGGTTACCCTGGTTGTGTCAATTACTGGCATTGTCGCCTCGCTTCCCATCGGTATAGTTCTGGCCCTTGGCCGGCGCTCGCAAATGCCGATCGTTCGAATGCTGTCCGTCACCTACATCGAGTTCATTCGCGGCGTTCCACTGATTACTGTGCTGTTCATGTCGAGCGTCATGTTGCCATTGTTCCTGCCGCCCGGAACCAATTTTGACAAATTGCTGCGGGCGCTGATTGGCGTTGCCATGTTTTCGTCGGCCTATATGGCAGAGGTCGTGCGCGGCGGATTGCAGGCCATTCCCAAAGGCCAGTACGAGGGTGCCATGGCGCTTGGCCTTTCCTATGGGCAGATGATGAGCAAAATTGTCCTGCCGCAGGCGCTCAAGGTCTCCATTCCAAACATTGTTGGTAATTTCATCAGCCTGTTCAAGGATACAACGCTGATCCTGATTATCGGCCTGTTCGATCTGTTGGGAATTTTGCAAACCGGTCTTCGCGATGCCAACTGGGCCACCGCCAGTTCGGCTCCCACGGGCTACTTCACCGTGGCGCTGATGTATTGGGTGTTTTGTTTTGGAATGTCGCGTTACTCAATTTATACGGAGCGCCGGCTCAACACCGGTCACAGGAGATAGGTCATGGCCGAAGCCGCAAAGAAATTTGAAATCAGCGACGAAACCGCAGTGCAGATCGTTGGCATGAACAAATGGTACGGCGAGTTCCATGTGCTGCGTGACATCAACCTCACCGTTTACAAAGGCGAGCGCATCGTCGTTTGCGGCCCTTCGGGGTCGGGCAAGTCGACACTGATCCGCTGTATCAACCGTCTTGAGGAACATCAGAAGGGCCAGATTATCGTTGATGGCATCGAGCTGACCAATGACCTGAAGAAGATTGATGAAGTCCGCCGCGAAGTGGGCATGGTGTTCCAGCACTTCAACTTGTTCCCGCACCTCACCATTCTGGAAAATCTCACGCTGGCGCCTATCTGGGTGCGCAAGATGCCGAAGAAGGAGGCCGAGGAATTGGCCATGCAGTACCTGAAGCGGGTGAAAATTCCTGAACAGGCGATGAAATATCCGGGCCAGCTTTCGGGCGGCCAGCAGCAGCGTGTGGCCATCGCGCGCTCGCTTTGCATGAACCCGAAAATCATGTTGTTTGACGAGCCAACCTCGGCCCTTGATCCCGAAATGATCAAGGAAGTTCTTGAGGTGATGGTCGATCTGGCGCAAAGCGGCATGACCATGCTTTGCGTTACCCATGAAATGGCCTTTGCCCGGCAGGTGGCAAACCGCGTCATCTTCATGGACCAGGGCCAAATCATTGAACAGAATTCGCCAAAGGAATTCTTCGAAAGCCCCAAGAGCGAGCGGACCAAGCTGTTCCTGAGCCAGATCCTCCATTGAGGCAATTCTTGGCAGGGTTAGCCCCGCGGGCTAGGCTGGCTTTTTGCGGTCAGTTGGAATCGAATTCATGAAAAAATTGCTTTGGGCATTGTCAGTTCTTGTCGTCTTGCTGGGTTCGGCAGCCAATGCGGCGACACTTGACGATGTGAAGGCGCGGGGCAAATTGCTGTGTGGCGTGAATCCCGGATTGCTCGGTTTTGCCGCCAAAGGCGATGATGGAACCTGGGCCGGATTTGACGTGGATTTTTGTCACGCGGTGGCTGCAGCTGTCCTTGGTGATGGTGCGAAAGTTGAATATGTGCCCCTCAATGCGCAGGATCGTTTTGACAAGCTGAAGTCCGGTGCCGTTGACGTGCTGGCGCGCAATACAACCTGGACCATGGAGCGCGAGACGAAATTTCCCCTGCGCTTTGTCGGGGTGAACTACATGGATGGACAGGGTTTCCTGGTGAGCAAGGCTTTAGGGGTGAATTCGGTGTTCACCATGAGCCAGGCGGCTATCTGTTTTCTCACCGGCACCACCACGGAAGCAAATGTGGAGGATTTTTTCCGCGAACGGGAGATGGTCTTCACGCAAGTCAAATTCGGCACCATTGACGAGGTTGTCGCCGCCTACGAAGCGGGCAAATGTGACAGCTACACGGCCGACCAGTCGCAGCTTTACGCGATACGCCTCAAGCTTGCAGCACCTGATGATCATATCATTCTTCCCGATGTCATTTCGAAAGAGCCGCTTGGCCCCATGGTGCGCCAGGGCGATGAGCAGTGGTTCAGTATTGTGCGCTGGACCCTGTTTGCGCTGATCAATGCGGAAGAACTGGATGTGAAGGCCGCAAATGTTGATGATCTGAGAGCCAACAGCAAGAAGCCAACGGTGCGGCGCCTGCTTGGCCTTGAAGGCACATTCGGGGCGGATATGGGGCTTGATGCGGATTGGGCGGCACGTGCGATCAAGGCTACGGGCAACTATGCTGAAATTTTTGAGCGCAATCTGGGGAAAGGTTCAAAGCTCGGCATTGAACGGGGCATCAATGCGCTTTGGAATGCGGGCGGATTGCTGTACGTGCCGCCAGTCCGCTAATAATCACCCCTTGACTTTGTAACTCTTTTTGTATAATTATACGCTTGGATATACAGCATGAAGAAACCTCTAATCATACGCAAGGTAGGAAACTCGCTGACTGTGACTATTTCGGACATCGCCAAGGACCTGGGTCTCGGCGAGGGTGACAAGGTATTTGCTGTGCGCACTCCTAGGGGTTTTGAATTGACGCCCTACGATGCGGATTTCGATAAAGCCCTGGAAGCGGCACGTGGCTTCATGGGCAAATTCCCCAATGCTATGAAAAAGCTGGCGGAATAAGCAGAACCCATGATCTGGCTGACACGGAACATGGTGGAAGCCTTCCAACGGGAATCGCTTGTGCGTTTCGGAGGGGCTGACGGTTTGCGCGACGAGGAGCTTCTGATGAGCGCGTTGGCTCGCCCCGAAAACATATTTGCCTACGAACCTGATGCTGACGTCTTTCGACTGGCGGCGGCTTATTGCGCGGGCGTGGTCAAGAACCATCCGTTCATTGATGGCAACAAGCGCACCGGCATTTTAAGTGCGGTTGTTTTTCTTGGCCTCAATGGCGTTGAAGCCAATTTCGACGAGGCAATGATCGTAACAATGGTTTATGGATTGGCGGCAGGTGAAGTAAAGGAAGATGCTTTTGCTTCGTGGCTGCGTTCGTCAGCTGGCTAATCCCGCAAGATCATCACCTTCGGTTCCTGTGCATAGGGCGTGAAGCCCATTTTTTGGTACAGCGGCAGGGCTGCCGGACCATCGAGGGTGCAGGTTTGCACGATGACGCGTTTTGGCAATTTGGCCCAGGCGGCGCGGATGGCTTCGGCCAGCAGCCATTTGCCAAGGCCCTTGCCTTGAAACTCGGGCATTAGTCCAAAATATTCCAGCTCGATCGTATTCTTGTCGTTTGGGACCAGTTCAAAATAACCTGCGGGCTGGCCTCCGACATAAAGCACCCACACCTCAACGCCCTCCGCATGGATGAGATTTGCGAGTTCAGTATCGGACAAGTTGCCGCGGTCATCCCAATTGTAGTCATGGCCTACTGCGTCATAGAGAAAGCGGTAGAAGGGAAGCGTGATATTTTCCGCCCGCATCAGCATGAGTTTCAGGCTTGATGGCGGTGCAATGTGGTGCAGCGGCTCTGCCGTCATCTCCAGAAAGGTGACGATGGTTTCGATCTCGCGCATGGTTCAAGCGCCAGTCGCCACGGACGTATCAATGGCCGATCCCCATTCAACCCATGAGCCATCATAAAGCGCGTGGTCCCTTGCATTCAGGGTGGTGAGTCCGAGGGAGAGAATGGCAGCCGTCACGCCGGAACCGCAACTGGTGACGACTGGCTTTGTCACATCAATGCCTGCGGTTTCAAAAATCTTTGCGAGTTCGGTTTCCGATTTCAGTGTGCCATCCGGATTCAGGAGTGTGGAGTAATGAACATTTTTGGCATTTGGCATGTGGCCTGCACGAACACCGGGGCGGGGCTCCGGCTCCTCACCTCGAAATCTTCCCGGTGAGCGCGCGTCAGCCACTTGCAGGGCCTTTCGCACTTCGGATTTGTCGCGCACCATCATGGACTGGAAGCGGGCGGTGAAATGGCGCTCCTGCGGTTTTATGACCGGCCCATCTTCGAGGGGACGGTTTTCTGCCTTCCATTTGAACAGGCCACCATCGAGCACAGCCACATCGTCATGGCCGAAGACCTTGAACATCCACCATACGCGGGCGGCTGAAAACAGGCCAAGGCTATCGTAGCAGATTACCTTCTTGCCATCGCCAATACCCATCTTGCGCACATGGCTCGCAAATTTTTCCGGCCGCGGCAGCATGTGGGGCAGGGCGCTTTCGGTATCAGAAATGAGATCAATATCGAAGAACTGTGCGCCAGGAATGCGGGCTTCCAGAAACTCCGCCTTGGCATCGCGCTTGGCTGCTGGCAGATGCCACGAGCAATCAATAATTGAAATATCCGGCGAGGCGAGATGCTCTTCCAGCCATGAGGTTGAGACCAATTCTTTCGTCATTGAACGATTCCTGCTTACGCGAAGGCCAGGCGGATACGCCGGTTGATTTTGCCCTTGCTTTCGATTTTCGCCACGCGCATGGGGCCGATCTCGGCGGTGGATTTCACATGGGTGCCGCCGCAGGGCTGCAAATCGATCTTGCCCTCGTCACCGATCATCACAAGGCGCACCTTGCCGGTTCCCATGGGCGGCTTCACCGACATGGTGCGAACAAGATGCAGGTTTGCTTGCATTTCTTCATCGCTGATCCAGCGAAAACTCACCTTGTGATCTTCAAGAATAAGCTGGTTGATGCGCGCCGCCAGGTCGTCTTTGCTGGGAATCTGGCCTTCTGGAATATCAAAATCAATGCGCCCGCCATCGTCAGAAATAGAGCCGCCGGTCACCGGAAATGGTACGCAGGCACACAGGAGATGCATCATGGTATGGGCGCGCATGTTGCGGTAGCGCGTGTGCCAATCGAGGTCCAATTTGACGGACGCTCCCAGGGCTGGAAGATGTTCCGCATTTGCCGCTACATGCACTACATTCTTTGTATCGTCATAAACCGTAGTGGCGATCTCGATTGATTTGCCGTCAAAACTCAGCGCGCCCTTATCGCCAGGCTGGCCGCCTGCTGTGGCATAGAAATTGGTCTTGTCCAACACAATGCCGCCGCGCTCGTTGATGCTTTGCACTACGGCATCTACGGATTTCAGATAGGCATCTTCGCGGAAGAGCAACTTGGTCATTTTCATACCGTTTCAAACACAGTTGGGACGACCGGCGTTTCCGTCAGCCATTTGGGAACAGGCAGGCCCTTTTCACGCAGAAAACCCGGGTTGAAAAGTTTGGAAGCGTAACGCGTGCCGTAGTCGCAAAGAACCGTGACAATGGTGTGTCCGGGACCCATCTGTTTGGCCAGGCGAATGGCGCCTGCAACGTTCACGCCTGTGGAACCTCCCATGCACAGGCCCTCATGTTCCAGCAAGTCGAAAGCCGTTGGGATCGCCTCGCTGTCGGGGATCTGGAAAGCCTCATCGATGACAGCTCCTTCCAAGTTTGCGGTAATCCGCCCCTGGCCAATGCCTTCGGTGATGGAGGAACCCTCGGATTTGAGCTCGCCGGTTTTGTAATAGCTATAAAGCGCTGCCCCCATCGGATCAGCCAATGTAATCTTCACGTTTTTATTGCGTGATTTCAAACCCATGCTGACGCCTGCTAGAGTTCCACCCGAACCCACGGCAGAAACGAAACCATCGATCTTGCCGTCGGTCTGAGTCCAGATTTCCGGGGCCGTGGTTTCGATATGGGCTTGGCGGTTTGCCACGTTGTCAAACTGGTTGGCCCAAACGGCTCCCATGGCCTTGGCCAGGCGGCCCGAATATTTCACATAGTTGTTGGGGTTCTTGTAGGGAACGGCAGGCACCTCCACGAGTTCAGCGCCCAACTGGCGGATCGCATCCTTTTTCTCCTGGCTTTGGGTCACGGGGATGACAATTACTGTCCTGAAGCCCATAGCCCTGGCCACAACGGCAAGGCCGATACCGGTATTTCCAGCGGTTCCCTCAACAATGGTGCCGCCGGGTTTCAATTGGCCTTTGGCGATGGCATCCCGGATGATGAACAGGGCGGCGCGGTCTTTTACCGACTGGCCGGGATTCATGAACTCCGCCTTGCCCAGAATTGTGCAGCCCGTGAGTTCCGAGGCCTTTTTCAGGCGGATAAGAGGGGTATTGCCAATGGCGGCAATGACATCGTTCTTGATATCCATAGGAAACTCCGAGCTTTGCCCCAGCAATGCCTCACATGGGCCAAGAGGTCAAATGGTAGGGTTGGATAGCAGGTGACCGCGGCGGGCATGGCGGTTTTTGGGAATTATGTTTTTAGACGTTGGATCAGGGCCTCGGCTGCGGCTGGCGCTCGTTCTTTCGCGCCGTTGATGAAGTAAATGAATACGTCTCGTGATTTCAGCGTTTTGCCCTTTGGTGCCGCAAGCGGAAATTTGTCCGGCTCCTCGCCGCGTTCCCAGGACTTCGCCAATGTCGCCCACATCTCAAGCGCTATGGCGTCATAGCCGGTTTCCACTTCGGCCTTTGCCTCTTGCAGCCGCACATAGACAAAGTCAGCACTGAGGTCCGCGATCAAAGGGTATTTCTTTGAATCGGCGAGCACCACGGCAATATTGGCCTTGCGGACCTGGGTGATGAAGTCGGCGGAGCGAAAACTCTCGTGCCTCACTTCAAGCGCATGGCGAAGTTTCAGGCCATCAATGCTTTTGGGAAGCAATTCTATGAAAGCCGCGATGTCCCCGGCATCATATTTCTTGGTTGGCGCCAATTGCCAAAGAATGGGGCCAAGTTTTGATTTCAGTTCACCAACACCACTCCCAAAGAATTTGTCAATCGAGGGACCGGCCTCGGACAGAACACGGCGGTTGACGGCATACCGTGGTGCCTTCAGCGAAAAAATGAAATCATCGGGTGTTTCATCGGCCCAGCGCCGAAATGTCGAGGGCGTGAAAGTGCTGTAGAAAGTGCCGTTGACTTCAATCGATGTCACCCGGCGGCTGGCATGAGACAACTCTTTTGCTTTGGGCAGCTTCTCGGGAAAGAACAGGCCGCGCCAAGGCTCGTAGGTCCATCCGCCAATACCAACCCGGATCATTTTTCCATCCTGTCACCGCTTGAACGCAGAGCATTTTGTCATAGGGAACGGCGGGACACAAATCCCTGAATTTGAGCAATTTGTTGTACCAAATAAAAAACCGATGCATTTCTGCACCGGCTTTTGAATTGGCTCCTCGAGCTGGACTCGAACCAGCGACCATTCGATTAACAGTCGAATGCTCTACCAACTGAGCTATCGAGGAATGTCGGTGCGGCATATAGCAGAGGGTCAAACAGACTAAAAGACATTTTGTTGTTACTTTGCCGCGTATCTATGCATGCTGCAATGTCGCACTATATAGGGGACTTGTGTAAAGAAGGGATTATCGTGGCAAAAGTCAATTTTGCAGGCCGCAAGATAAACGTTCCGGGCCATCCGCTGCTGCGGGTGGCGCTTGGCCTACTCTTGATCATTGGCGGATTCCTGGGATTTCTCCCCATCGTCGGCTTTTGGATGATTCCGCTGGGGCTTGTCGTGCTCTCGGTTGATTTGCCGCCGGTGCGCCGTTTTCGCCGGAATGCCACGGTCAAGATTGGCAATTGGTTGTATAAGCGTTGGCCCAGCCTCGCCAAAATAATTGGTTACGGCGCGCCACGTGATGAAAAATTGTAGGATTTTTGGAGGCCTCGCCCAGAATCGAACTGGGGTGCAAGGATTTGCAGTCCTCTGCGTAACCACTCCGCCACGAGGCCTTCGGCCGGGCTGTATAGGGGATGAAAGTTGCGGAAACAACCCATACCTGAAACATGTTGAATCGCCGGCAACAGTTCGCTTGGCAAAGGTGGCGTTCAAGGCTAGTTTGGCTGCACCCTAACCAGCAAGTGATTTGGACCAAGAGATGACGGATTTCGCAGTGGCGCGGCACAATATGGTCGAATCACAGGTGCGCCCGAACGGGATTACCGATCATCGCATCATTGATGCCATGGCGCAGGTGAAACGCGAGGACTTTGTTCCTGCCGAACGCAAGGCAATTGCCTATCTGGATGAGGATGTCTTGCTCAAAGAAAGTGCTGCCGGGGAGGCCCGCTATCTGATCGAACCCATGGCTTTCGCCCGCATGATCCATCTCGCCCTGATCAAGCCTTCGGACCGGATTCTTGTTGTGGGCGCTGGCACGGGCTATGGCGCAAAAGTTATTTCATTGCTGGCACAATCGGTTGTGGCGCTGGAGTCTGACCCGGAATTGCTGGCTTTGGCCCGGGGGTTTCTGGCTGACAGCAATAATGTTGAGGTGGTTGAAGGAAATCTCGGCGCCGGCCATGCCGCGAGAGCCCCCTATGACGTCATCATCGTGGAAGGCAGGATCGCGGCCGTGCCGGAGAGCCTGTTCAGCCAACTGGCCAATGAGGGGCGTATTGTTGCAGCCATTGGTAACACGGATGTTTCCAAGATGCAGATTGCGACCGTGACGGACGGGCATCGCTCGTCGCGTTCGGCATTTGACGTATCAATTGCGGCGCTTCCGGGGTTTCCCGTCGAAAAGGCGACGTTTGTTTTTTGAGCTAAGGGTTGCAAAAATACACTTCGATTCCGGCCGTGAATAATCTAGGATTGAAGTTCGAATAAAAAACCACAGATAGACTGTGGCCGGGGTTGCCAGAAGTTCGAGAGCGTGGTGCGGGATGCAAAGTGGTTTGAAGCATTGGACGAGAATATTATTGGCCTCAGCCGCCCTGGTGGTAGGGGCCGGACAGGCCTCGGCTGAATCCCTGAATGAAGCCATGGTCTCGGCCTATTCGGGCAATCCCACATTGCGGGCTGAGCGCGCGCGGCAGCGGGGAACCGATGAACTGGTGCCGCAGGCCCTGTCGGGTTGGCGTCCCACGGTTACAGCGGAAGGTTCCGTTAGTCGTATATGGTCTGATTCGAATGTGACTCCCTCCTCGGATATCACACCGAAGTCAGTGGCCATTGGGCTGTCGCAACCGATTTTTCGCGGTTTCAAAACCATCAATGGAACCAAATCAGCCGAGGCCAATGTTGAGGCCGGCAAACAAAACCTTCTGGCTGTCGAGCAGGATATTCTATTTCAGGCCATTCAAGCTTATATGAACGTCATTCGCGACCGGCAGATCGTGGGATTGCGCCAAAAGAACGTGGAAGTTTTGCAGAAGCAGCTCACTGCCGCCGATGAGCGATTCAAAGTTGGTGAAATTACGCGGACCGATGTGGCGCAATCGCGCGCGCGCGTCAGCGGAGCTCAATCGAATGTGGCCTCTGCCAATGCAACTCTGGCTGCAAGCGTTGCCAATTACATCAATGTGGTGGGGCACAAGCCCGGTAATTTGAAATATCCCAGGCTTGCCAAGTTGCCGAAGTCCCTGGACACGGCACAAGCAGCGGCGGAAGAAATCAATCCCAATATTCTGGCTGCGGCCTATGTTGAGGAAGCCTCGAACTTTGATATTGAGGTTGTAAAGGGCGATCTCTTGCCTGAAGTGGATTTGCAGGCTTCTACCACCAGGAATGATAATCCCTCAGCAGGTGTTGGATCGTCCGAAAGCACCAAGATTGAAGGCATACTCACTATTCCGCTTTATGAAGCAGGCCGCGTCTATTCATCGGTGCGGGAAGCCAAACACCTGGCCAGCCAGCGCCGCCTGGAAGTCATTCAGGCGGGCCGTTCGGTGCGAGAGAGTGTTTCAATCTCGTGGAATAATCTGGCGGCAGCACGCGAAATCATCCGCTCGACCAAGGCCCAGGTCTCGGCGGCCGAGCTTGCCCTTGATGGCGTGCGCCAGGAATATCTTGTGGGTTCGCGGACAACCCTTGATGTTCTCGATGCGGAAAGCGAGGTTTTCACCGCGCGCATCGCCCAGGTTTCAGCCGAGCGTGACCAGGTTGTTGCGGCCTATCAGATATTGGGTTCCATTGGCCGCCTGACAGCGCGCGACCTCAGGCTTCCGGTTGAATATTATGACGCCGATGAAAATTATCTGAACGTTCGCGGCAAGTGGTTTGGCACGGGAGCCGATACAATCGAGTAAGGACCTTGGCCGGGACCTCGGCCGAGTTGTTTGTTTGAGTTGCGCAGAGGGGAACTACGCGGTGACATCTGAACCTGATATGGAAAGTTTGCTGGCTTCCATCCGTAAGGCCATTGACTCGGATATCGGCAAGAACACCAAATCCACGTTGCCTGCAGAGCAAGACACCCCGTTCAAGGGCGCCATGCGTGAACTGCGAGTGAAGTTCGATGAAGAACCTCCCGCCCGCCGTGATGCGTCGGGAGAAATTTCCGAACTGCGCAGCAAGATCCAGAAAAATCGCCAGAGTGCCGGCGTTACCGAGCCCATGCCGCGTTTGCCAAGCCTGCCAAACAGTGTGCCGCCGGCCCCCAAGCCCGTATCGAAATCGGGATTTGCCGGAATTATGGGTGGTGATGGGAATGGCACGCCCTGGGCGCCGCGCATGAAGCATGAGATGGTAGCGCCCGACCTGCGCCCCACCATTCAAGAACACCTGCCGCCGGCCCAGGAGTTTCAAGGCAGGTATGAAGAGGCAGAAGTCTATCCGGAAGAGGTGGGTTGGGTTGAAGACGAACCGGCCTATGTGCCGGCGGGGCCCCTGATGTCCGCCGAAACGGCAATCGCGGCAAATTCCTCCTTTAACCAGCTCGCCGATACCCTCATGGCGCGGGCCTTGGGCGAACGCTCCATCGAGGACATGACCCAGGATTTGCTCAAGGGCATGTTGCGGAGCTGGCTCGATGCGCATCTGCCGGGGCTGGTGGAAAAGCTGGTTCGTGAGGAAATCGAACGGGTGGCGCGGCGCGGCCGTTAATTTAATTTTTATTCACTTAAGCTGTGCTAATTTCTACACGTAAAGGTGTGAAATGGCCGATGAAAACAAGCGTACGGCGCCGCGCTATAGAGCGCTGAAATCAGCAAAAATTGTATCGATGGATAACAAGACTGCCGTTGATTGCGCGGTTCGCAATCGATCAGAGACCGGTGCTCAACTGGGTATTGAGCAAGCTGTTTCGGTGCCGGATGAATTCCAGCTTTACCTGGCCAGCGAAGATACGGTCCGCGATGCCGTGGTCGTGTGGCGCCGTGGAGACCGGATTGGTGTGGCATTTACCAGCGAAAGCCGGCCGGCTCCCCTTAAAATCAAATTGTACAAAAGATAGCAGTCTCAAGCGGGCCGATTCCCCTTGATTCCGCGCCAGTTGCAAGCCGGGGCGCGGTAGTGTTTATAACGCCCAAAACAGCAACCAAAGATTCCCTCTATGCTCGAGAAGACCTTTACCCCATCGGAAATGGAAACCCGCCTCTATGAGGAGTGGGAATCGCGCGGCTTTTTCAAGCCGGGCCGGAAGCCCAAGGCGAAGCCGTTCACCATTGTGATTCCACCGCCCAATGTGACGGGCTCGCTCCACATGGGGCATGCGCTCAACAACACCATCCAGGACATCCTTTGTCGCTTCGAGCGCATGCGGGGCCGCGATGTGTTGTGGCAGCCGGGTACGGACCATGCAGGGATCGCCACGCAGATGGTGGTGGAACGCTTGCTGATGAAGGAAAACAAAACTGATCGCCGCAGCATCGGGCGCGAGGCATTTCTCAAGCGCGTGTGGCAGTGGAAGGAAGAATCGGGCGGGATTATTTCGCAGCAGCTCCGCAGGCTTGGGGCATCGTGCGACTGGAGCCGCGAGCGCTTCACCATGGACGAGGGTCTGTCCAACGCCGTGCGCAAAGTATTTGTGCAGCTCTACAAGGAAGGTCTGATTTACAAAGACAAGCGGCTCGTCAACTGGGACCCGGTATTCGAGACAGCGATCTCCGATTTGGAAGTGGAGACGCGGGAAACCAAGGGGGCCATGTGGCAGTTCGCCTATCCGCTGGTGGACGGGCCGGTGGACGGAATTTCCGAAGTGGTGATTTCCACAACACGGCCGGAAACGATGTTGGGCGATGGCGCAGTGGCCGTACATCCTTCGGATAAGCGCTACAAGAACCTGGTGGGCAAACTCGTGCGCCTGCCGATTGCCGAGCGGCATATTCCAATCATCGCCGATGAATATCCCGATCCGGAATTCGGCACGGGTGCCGTGAAGATCACCGGCGCTCACGACTTCAACGACTTCGAGGTGGCGCGGCGCAACAACATTCCGCTGATCGTGCTGATGGACAAAAAGGCGCGGATGATTTCCACGCCTGAGAACAATGTTCCCGAGCGCTACCAGGGCAAGGACCGATTCAAGGCGCGCGAAATGGTGTTGCAGGAAATCGAGGAGCTTGGCTTCTATCGGGGGCGGGAAGACAAAATAATTCCGCAGCCTTTTGGCGACCGTTCCAACGTGGTCATCGAACCG
>JAHFPK010000291.1 GCA_023266715.1 Hyphomicrobiales bacterium
ACGCGGAACAATCTGTCCAGGCGCAATGGCCAGTTCCCTGATCGGCGTGACGCCTGCCCAGAGCGTTGCTGCCAGCAAGACGATGCTGCCTGTCCGCAAGATCGCGCGTTGAATCTTGACGGGCCGCGCATCTTCAAGCTCAAGCGGCAGAACAAAGGAGTTTGATCCAGCTGCCGCACCGTCAGCCTTTAGCCAGTTTGAAAGCTTCATCTTGTTGCCCCTAGCTTTGAATATTGTCTGGTGATCATCCGGTGGCCCTGGCATTCTGCGCCATAAGATGCGGCACAATCTGTTCCGGTTTGCCCTGTGCCACGACAATACCCTCTTGCAGCACAACCACCCGGTCGGCGACGCGCATGTGACTCGGCCTTGCCGTCGTCATGATAATCGTGCTGCGGCCTCGGGCTTTCGCGATCAGGCGCATCAGCGCCTCATCGCCTTCCCGGTCTAGGTGGTTTGCCGGTTCATCAAGCAGGATGATCGGCGCTTCGCTCAAGAAGGCACGCGCTATCGCAAGACGTTGTATGAAGGATAGCGACATGGCACGCCGGTTCAGCGCGTTCAGCCGCGTTTCCAGCCCTTCCAACAAAATCGGATCGGTAACACTTATGCCAACGCCCTCCAGAGCGCCTACCAGTTCCGCATCTGTAGAATCGGGTGCCGCAAGCCGAAGGTTCTGGGCCACGGTGCCGTAAAAGAATGCGGGTTCCTGACCAAGAAAGCTCAACCTTTGCCGGAGTTCTGTGGGATCGATCTGACGGAGATCAAGATCGTCGACGCGGACGCTGCCGCTTTGCGACTGGTAAAGGCCCAGCATGACCCTCAGCAGGGTTGATTTGCCTGCACCGCTTGGTCCGGTAACCGCTATGAACTCGCCCGCCCTGATGTCGAGCGAAATGCCCTTAATCGTAAGGTCAGACCGGTTGGCATAGCGGAAGCAAATGCCTGCCAACGACATCTGGCCGGAAACAGTAAGAGCCGCGCCCGTAATGCGACCCTGCTCCCGCTCGGGCTTTATCTGGATCAGTCTGTCCAATTGCCGAATGGTTCCAATGATTGTCTTGATCCGGTGCATCGAGAGGAAAACGGTCTGGATGGGTCCCAGAACCCTCCATACAACAGCCATGATGGCAATGAGGGCACCAATGGAAAGCTTTCCTTGCATGACCTCAAGGGTGCCCAGCCAAAGCACTGCCGCCCCGGAAATTGTTACGCCAGCCTGGGCCAGGACTTGCAGTGTATTGTTGTACTGCTGGCTCTGGAATTTGCTGATAAGGTAATTGCGATAGGATTCTGACGTTCGCCGGAGCCAGACATCTTCCGCATTGTCGGCCCGAATGAGTTTCAGCCTTGTGCAGATTTCAATGAGTAGGGAATCCGATTTCGCTTTCCAGTCACCCATGTCTCGTATTTGTTTGGACAGACCGGGCGTCGTACACAGGCCGACTAGCGAAAGAATCGCACCGAAGGCCACGGGAACAAAGCCAAGCGTGCCGCCCAACGCGAATATCATAATGAAAAAGATGGTCGTGAACGGGAGATCAATTAACGACGTTGCGAGGCTGCCGCCAAATAGCTCGCGCCCCACCTCCAACTGCCTGAAGCGCGTAAGCTGAGCAGAAAGTGGCGCGTTCTCGCTCATGCCGAGTGGCAGGCCCAGGACTGTCTGAAAGGCTCCTGTTACAGCTAATGCGTCAAAACGTGCACCAAGCCGCGCTATGGCTGCCGCACGACGGTGACGCAGTCGCAACTCCATTCCAACTGCCGCCAGTCCGCCGATGAAGAGGAGGGTCAGCGTGTCGAGCGATTTCCCGCCAATCGCCTTGTCGTAGACATACATGACATAAACCGAAACGACGAGCCCAAGCAGGTTGATTGCCAGGCTTTGCCAGAACACCATTTTCAAACTGTCGCTAAACCGGCGAAGAAGCGGCCAAACAAAGCCATCGCGCTGCAATCGTTCCTGCTGCACGAATGGATCAAGCAAACGCACAATGTAAACTTCACCAGCCAGTTTCAGCCGGTTCGCAGTCTTCCATGCGGCAGCTTGTGAATCAAAGATCCGGGCAGTGCCGTGCGCGTCTACGGACTGGACGAAAACCAAGCTGTTGCACCCGTTGACCGCGATGCACGGACAATACTCATCGCGAATCCGGTGGGCCGGAACATTGACTTTTTCCGTTTCAATGCCAAGGCGGAGCAGTACCGTGCGGAACATGCCCACATCGGTGACCGGCGTCTCATGAGGCATGGCTTCCGCAATCTGCCGGGGCGTTCCCCGCCAGCCCACCGCCTCGGCAATGGGGACAACACAGGACAAAAGGCCGGGCGCCTTCTCTGAACGGGGAAGCGAGGCGCCACGTGCGAAAACCTCGGCGATCCTGCGTTGCGCAACCCGAATCGGATGTTGCGCGCCATCGGTGAATGGAATCTCGCTCATGGCACTGCCTGGGTTGCAGGCAATGGGGCAGCCTTTGTCAATATTGGCGAGACCAATTCGAGCTTTCCTGCCTCAAGACGCCATGTCTCGTCGGCAATAGCCGCAAAAGATGGGCGATTGGTGACGATCAAGATTGTCGTAAAGCCTTTTAGCCTGCGTAAACCACTGGCCAGTAACTGGTCGCTGCTCATGTCAAGCGCACCGTTTGCCTCATCAAGCATCATCACTGCAGGGCGTCTCGCAATGGCTCGTGCAATTGCAATTCTTTGCACCAGACCCGTTGGCAGTTCGGCGGAGGGGCCTTCGGACATCACAGTTTGGTAGCCGAGTGGCAACTTGGAAATTTGGGCGTCAAGCCCGATGAGCCTGGCCGCATGAATGGCAAGCTCGATCTCGTCGCCTTTTCTGAACATGATGAGATTGTCCATGATGGTGCCGCGCATCATTGAGGCCCCTGGGCGGACGATCGCCAGATGTTGTTTGAGCGTTGCGCCATCATTGCGCGGATCGAAGCTGCCAACGCGGATCTCCCCGCTGTAATTCGGCAGATAGCCACATATCAAATCCACAAGTGTTGATTTTCCCACGCCATCGCGGCCAGTGATGGCAAGAATGCTACCAGCAGGCACAGTAATTGAGCCTCTGTCGAGAATCATGCGGCTGTCCTGGTCATGATGGAATGAGACTCCGGCCAAGCGGATGTCCATGGGACCCTTCGTCGATGCGGGTTGCGACCGCTCCTGCACGCGGGGAAGTTTGAGCAGGGGCCCCGCCTTTTCAAGACCCACGATTACCGATTGCAGTTCGTTCCAGACTGCGACACAACGCAGGAGTGGCTGCACTGCGCGGCCGGCCAGCATGACACAGCAGGCAAGTGCACCGATTGATAGCGTACCAGCAATTACAAATACGGCACCCGCTGTCACCGTCATCATTTGAGTAAGGCTGGACAGCAGGTTGCCAAAAGCTTGGGTTTCTTCAGCCAGCCTGATTGATGTGAATGAATGGGTAGCTAACGTTTCCTGCAGCCTTTCGAAACGCCGTTGCATCTGGCTTTCCATGGCGCTGGCCTTGATTGTGGGCAATCCGTTGATTGCCTCAATCAGGAAATCGCGCGTTTTCATGTCTTCAATTGCCCGGTTTACATTGGTTTTGCGCACCCCGGTGCTCCGCCTGTGCGCGGCCACGGCAAGAATTAAAAACAGGACCAGCGGAATGGCGGCCAGCTGTCCACCGACAATAATCATCAGCCCCACATAAAGGGCCACAAATGGAAGATCCGCCAATACGAGGCGTGACGGACTGCCGTGCCATTCGGCGTATGCAGTTAGCGCCTGAATGCGGTCAAGGTTCCGGCTGGCGGATTCGGTTTCCAGGAACGATGAAGGCGCAGCCATGACCCGTTTGAGAACTTCG
>JAHFPK010000042.1 GCA_023266715.1 Hyphomicrobiales bacterium
CCATGTCCTGGCGGTCCTCTGGGAGCAGTGCCAGGCATTTTTTGAGCCGGCTGAGGTCCATGGCCAATTCAGCCTTCGGCATCACCGGCATCGAATCGGCTGCATCCAGTTCTTCCGCCCGTTCCGACATGCGCTCAGCAAAACGGCGTTTAAGATCAATGGCTTGATTGCGGGCAATAGCCGCAAGCCACGCCATGGGCCGCAGCGAGCCTGCTTCGTAGGAAGAAGCCCTTTGCCAAATCTTCATGAAAGCCTCCTGCAGGGCCTCCTCCGCCAGCTCTGGTTTCTTCAAAACACAGCGAACCACGGCAAAAAGCTTGTTCGAAGTCAGGTCATAGAGGCGGCCGAAGGCCTGCCTGTCCCCGCCCGCAATAAGGGGCAAAAGACCGTCCAACTCGTGCTCGATGGGGTCAGAAACTGTGCTCATGGTCCCAAATACGGCGCATTTCGCCCATTAGTTGCATAATTTCCCCCCAAGATAAACGCCAGATGAACGGAACATTCAGCTTGGGTTCGAGTTTAGATGGGTAAAGGTAGGTTCAAGATCGAAACACACGAGAGGAACTGTGCCATGATCCGCTACACGCTCTTTGTACTTGCCGTCCTGGGTTCAACTGCAATTGCGGCAATCGCCCCTAATCATGAACTGACCCCTGCAAACGCCAAGAATGTCACGGTTATCGACAAGAACCAGGCTTTTCCGGTTTACGGCCCCATCGTTGTTGAACAATGCGCTGTGGAGGATTGCTCCGACGTTGAAGCCTGATTGAACTGCACAGCGCAATCCCGCTGCGCAACGGAACCGGGGTCTGGGTTTTGGCAACTTTTAACCCGCCCCTCTCGTAAAGGTGTCAAGACCAAGCCTCGGTTCCAATTTTCTCCCCAAGCAGATCCCCTGCAAAAGTCCTGCTTGCAACTCCGAGGCTCCGGCAAACCGGGGCCTCTTTCTTATTTAGGGGCCTCTTTCTTATTTAAACGAAACTCGAATCTAAACGGTAGATGAACGAGCCATTCAGACTCCATTCCAAGGCGAACGCGTAGTGTGTTTTCAACGCTGAATACTGTCTCTGGAGGAGGCTGAAAATGAAAACCCTGATCGTAACCGCAACCCTTACCGTCATGTTTCTGTCCGCCGGCGCATTTGCTGGAAATAATGCTTCATCAACGCTGGTGGCCAAGACCCAGAATATCAATGTGACCGTGATCTCCAAAAACGGTCAATGGCCCGTCAAAGGCCAAATCAGTTTTGACGCCTGTTCAGTCAGGCGTTGCCTCGACGCGTAACCCAGTTTCACCTTCACCCTTTTGAAAAAGGGCGAAGGGACAGGAGGCAGTGAGGTGGATCAACAGCCCCCTCTCAAGCCGCTTCATTTGCCTCCTGTTCCACTTTCTTCAATCCGGAGCCTGAAATGTTAAAACCCACCCTCGCGACCCTTGGAATTCTGCTGCTGACGGCCTCGGCTGGCGAAGCTTCCGTGCGGAACTTTTTTTCACCCGCTGTAGAAGGCTCCCGCATTGATTCCTGCTTGAGCGGGCAGAAAGATTGTGGAAAACCGGCGGCCGACGCCTTCTGCGTAAAGGAAGGCTTCACAGAATCCATCCTGTTCCAGCGCGAAGCCGCAAGCTCCACCCGCCAGTTGGGGTCCGATGCCATATGTGAAGGCGAAACCTGCATGAGTTTCAGGCGAATCAAGTGTGTTGGCCCCGCCGAAACCGCTGAACTGACGCAAAACTGACAACTCAACGGAAAAAACATCTCTGCCGCATTTGCGTTCAGCCGCCATCGATTTCTACCTCCGCCTCGCAATTCACCGGCGCATTGAGGGGCAGCATCATGCCGATAGATGAACGCGCATGCATCCCGATCTCGGGTCCGTAGAGCTCAAGGATAAGATCGGAATAGCCATTGGTCACGCGCGGCGTCTCATTGAACCCCGGCGCAACATTGACCATAGCGAACACCCGCAGCCAGGCCGTAACTCGGTCAAGGTCTCCGAGTGCGCGTTTAAGGCTTCCGAGATGGGCCAGCGCCACCAGGCGCGCAGAAGCATAGCCCTCTTCCGCCGACACATCTGCGCCAACTTTGCCCAATGGCCCGGCAATAGTTCCATCGGCATTCTGGGCAATATGGCCGGATATGAAAGCGCGATTGCCGCGCGCTCGCACCCAGGCGAAGGGAAATTTCAAATGTGCTGGAACTTGGAACGGTGCAGGAAGCGTCAATCCCATATCCGCCAACCGCGCTTCAATCCTTGCCATATCACGGAACCTTTCCATCCAGTTCGGGGTAGAGAACGAGACTCTCCTGGGCCGTAGGTTCATTGCGCGAGCCAATGAAGACCGCAGTTTCAACCCCGCGATTGACAGCAACGTGCGGCAGATTGGCAGGAATGAAAAGATAATCACCCAGGTTCACCTTTTCGCAATTCTGCAAATCAGAACCCGTCCATAGTTCCACTTCACTGCCGCTCATCAAATAAAAAGCGGTTTCATGATGTTCATGCACATGCGCCTTGGTGCGCTGTCCTGGATGCAAGGTCACAATGCCGAGCCAGAGTGATTCAGAACCCACAGTTTCGGCACTTACGCCGGGGAGATATTCAGTTCCCTGCCTGGATACGTAGCTCTTGCCGCCCTTGACGACACGTGCCTTGCGCTCAGTGAAAACACGCGATTGAATATTCATGGCAATCTCCTGCAGCGTGAACGATGCCTGCAGAATCGCGCCGGCGATCCGAAAAGTCTTGAATCGGCGGCCGAATACTTCCTAAAAGAACCGAATTCCGCTTAAACTTGCACCATGAATCGCCTGTCATTCGGAAATTTCGTTCTCGACCCACAGCGCGGCACCCTGCAGCGGAATGGAGAACCACTGGCGATTGGCAACAAAGGCCTGATCCTTCTGAAGGCGTTGCTGAATTCGCGCGGACAGGTTGTCGGCAAGGAAGCGCTGATGGAAGCGGCGTGGCCTGAAACGGCAATCGAGGAAAGCAATCTCTCCGTTCAGATTGCCGCACTTCGTAAAATCCTTGGACCAGCACCCGATGGCGGCGCGTGGATCACCACAGTTCCGCGCGGTGGCTACTGTTTTGTTGACGACGATCGAGGCTCCGGGGGTTTGGCGTCACGCCAATTCAGCCTGCCTCTCAGCCGCCCTTCGATCATGGTCCTGCCATTGCAGAACGCCAGTGGCGACCCGGCTCAGGATTATCTTGCCGATGGCATTACCGAAGACATCATCACCGCCCTCACCCGCTTCCGCTGGTTTTCCGTAATAGCTCGCAATGCCAGTCTTGCTGGAAGGACAGCAAGCGAAATCGGCGCACGCTATTTCCTTGAAGGAAGCTTGCGGAAATCTGACCAACACATGCGTATATCGGCGCAGCTCAGCGACGTCTCCACCGGAAGCACAATCTGGGCCGAGCGTTACGATCTGGAACTGACTGAAGTCTTCGCGATCCAGGACGAAATCGCCGAACGAGTCGCGGGCGCCATAGAACCGGAACTGCTGAAGTCGGAAGGCGCTCAGGCGGCGGCCCGCCACACCGGCAACATGACGGCCTGGGATCTGGTGCGACAGGGTACCTGGCATTTTCATAAGATCATCAGACCCGGCCACGAACGGGCCCGTGAGCTTTTCCGCAAAGCATGTGAACTTGATCCCGGGTTGCCGGAAGCCCATATCTGGCTCGCCCGAGTCAGTGCCGGGATAATTGCCTACGGATGGTCGGACGACCGCGATGCCGACACCCACGAAGGCGTTGCCGCAGCCTTGACCGCAATTGGTCTCGACGAACGTAATCCCTATGCGCATTACGGGCTGGCCATCGTCAGCACATTTGCTGGACAACTCGACCAGGCGATCCGTGCTGCCCAAAAAGCTATCGAAGTCGTGCCCACGTTTGCCCTTGGCCACTACGTTCTTGGCATGGCCAGGCTGTTTAACGGTGAACCCTTGCCGGCCATTAAGGCTCTCGAATATGGCGTGAAGCTCAGTCCTTACGATCCACACATGTTTGTGTGGTTCAACATGCTGGCGGTGGCGCAACTCCTTGCCGGCGAACCGGCAAGGGCCCGTGACTCAAGTCTGCGCGCCTTGGATATCCGGCCAGGCTGGCCCCGCACATTTGAAATTCTCGCCTGCTGCCATGCAGCACTCGGCGACTGGGAAGAGGCACGGAAGTGGTCTCGGCAGTTTCTTCTGCTGGGTATTGGGACCGGCGACATTTTGGCCCCGCTGCGCCACCGCAATCCTCAATTTGCCGATCAACTGAGGCATTGGCTCGCACTCGCCGAGACTTCCCAACAGCCTTAGAGACGCAATCCGGAATCGCTTGGCTTTCCACCCTCCATTGTGTCGGAAGCTCCAAATCGGAGTTTGATCATTTTCTCACCTAACTCGACCGACCAACTTGACCGGGATATGTCAGTCTATATTCGTGATCATTGGACGGGAATGTCGGAAGCAAGTTTGCCCATGCGGTGCAGCTTGAGCACCGCATAGACCGCCTCGTTCGCCGGTGTTGGCACCCCGAGTAAGCGACCGAACTCTAACACCTTCCCCGCGAGCCAATCGAGTTCGAGCCGGTTGCCGCGTTCAAGGTCATGCAGAAGCGATGCTTTGAAGGTGGGCGGAGATGACTCACCGAATTTCATTCGGTCGTCGGCAAAATCGGCCGGCAGCGCAACGCCGTTGGCACGGCCAATCGCCTCCACCTCGCGCATCAGGCTGAGAAAGAAAGCGCGTGTGTCCGGGTCAGCGAGGATAGGGCCGAGTGGCTTGCGGGTAGCTGCGGTAGCGCCAGACAATCCGATCAGGAATACAAATTTCTGCCAGCGTTCGCGGTTTATTGCGTCCGACAGCGCGATTTCGATTCCGGCCGCCTGGGCGGCATCGGCGAAGGCCTGCAGCGGCGCATCAGGTTTGCCATCGATGCGCCCGCAAATCATCCGGGCGAATTGGCTGGTGTGAGTTACGACGCCCGGCGCGGACATCACCGCAGCAATAAAGGCGGCGCCGGCTACCACATTGTCGGCACCGAGAATCGGAGCGAGCCGTTCGGCGCTGTCCACCCCATTCTGCAGGGTGATCACACGCGTATTAGGTCCGACCAGCGGGAGCGCTTGTTTGGCCGCCTTCTCGGTATCCCACAACTTGACCGCGAACAGCACAGTATCGACCGGACCAATGCTGGCCGGATTGTCTGTGACATTTGGATTCGGCAGATGAAGGTCGCCAAGAACACTCTCGACCTTCAGGCCATGCGACCTGATGGCTTCAAGATTGGTGCCGCGAGCGATGAAGGACACATCATTCCCGGCCGCTGCCATGCGCGCTCCGAAATAACCTCCAAGGGCACCAGTTGCCATCACTGCGATACGCATAATCCGTGTCAATCCTGTTTGGTTTGGTGGCTTCTCTAAGGCGCAGCGTATGCAAGTTAACATGAAATCCGTCAGCGTTCGAGCTATTTGACCCAAAGTCTATGCTCTGTCCGCTGCACGAAATAGCCGTCAAATCTCCAATCCCGGCAACTTTCCGGAATCACTTGGATTCCGCTGCCGTACTGTGTAGGAAGCCCCAAATCAGGTTTCCTCAAAACATGCCAAAACGCACAGATATCAAATCCATTCTCATCATCGGGGCTGGGCCTATCATTATTGGCCAGGCCTGCGAATTTGATTATTCCGGCACCCAGGCCTGCAAGGCCCTCAAGGCCGAGGGCTACCGCATCATCCTGATCAACTCCAATCCGGCAACCATCATGACCGACCCGGAGCTGGCGGACGCCACCTACATCGAACCCATCACGCCCGAAGTCGTGGCCAAGATCATCGAAAAGGAACGGCCCGACGCCCTGCTTCCCACCATGGGCGGGCAAACCGCGCTGAACACCGCCCTGTCGCTGAACAAGATGGGCGTTTTGGAAAAATTCGGCGTGGAGCTCATTGGCGCCAAGGCCGAAGCTATTGACCGCGCCGAGGACCGCGAACTGTTCCGCGAGGCGATGAAAAAAATCGGGCTGGAAACCCCCAAGTCCATGTTGGCCAATGCCTCCGAAGCCAAGGACGAGGACAAGGCCTTCTTCATCGCCGAAACCAATCGCCTGAAATCCGAGGGCAGCGACATCGCAGCCTTCGAGCGCAGCTGGGCCGACCGCGAACCCGAGCGCCTGAAAAAATACCGCAACCGCGCCATGGTTGAAGCCTTCGAGGCCATGCTCACCGTGGGACTTCCCTGCATCATCCGCCCTTCCTTCACGCTTGGCGGCACCGGCGGCGGCATTGCCTATAACCGCGAAGAATTTTTAGATATTGTGGAATCAGGCCTTGATGCCTCGCCCACTGCCGAAGTCCTGATCGAGGAATCCGTGCTCGGCTGGAAAGAATATGAAATGGAAGTCGTTCGCGACAAGAACGACAACTGCATCATCGTGTGCTCTATCGAAAACGTCGATCCCATGGGTGTTCATACGGGTGACTCGATCACCGTTGCCCCTGCCCTCACGCTTACCGATAAAGAATACCAGATCATGCGCAACGCCTCGATCGCGGTGCTGCGCGAAATCGGCGTCGAAACCGGCGGCTCCAACGTGCAGTTCGGCGTGAACCCCGCCGATGGCCGCCTGGTTGTCATTGAAATGAACCCGCGCGTCTCGCGCTCATCCGCATTGGCGTCAAAGGCCACCGGCTTTCCCATTGCTAAGATCGCGGCAAAGCTTGCCGTTGGTTACACCCTGGATGAACTGGCCAATGACATCACCGGTGGCGCGACTCCTGCCGCCTTCGAGCCGACTATTGATTACGTCGTCACCAAAATCCCGCGCTTTGCCTTTGAAAAATTTCCCGGTTCAAAAGCCATTCTTTCGACCGCCATGAAATCGGTGGGCGAAGTCATGGCCATCGGCCGCACCTTCCAGGAAAGCGTGCAAAAGGCGCTTCGCGGCCTTGAAACAGGCCTCAGCGGTTTTGATGAGATTGAAATTCTGGGCCTCGCCGAAGGCGATGACAAGAACGCCATTCGCGCAGCGCTTGGCACACCTACTCCTGATCGGTTGCTCATCATCGCGCAGGCCTTCCGCGAAGGCGCAACTGTCGAACAGATTTTTGCCTCCTGCAGATACGAGCCCTGGTTCCTGCGCCAGATTGAAGAAATCGTGCACATGGAAAATCGCATTCACGAAAATGGCCTGCCCAATGATGCGGTGAATTTGCAGAAACTCAAGGCCATGGGCTTTTCCGACAAGCGCCTGGCAAAACTTGTAGGCGTCAAGGAAGACGCAATCCGCAAACATCGCCACAAGCTCAAGGTGCGCCCCGTGTTCAAGCGTATTGATACCTGTGCCGCGGAATTCGCTTCGCCCACCGCCTATATGTATTCTACCTATGAAACCGGCTTCATCGGTCGCAGCGGTAACGAAGCGCAGCCTTCTGAGAAACAGAAAGTGATCATCCTTGGCGGCGGACCAAACCGCATCGGCCAGGGCATTGAATTCGACTACTGCTGCTGCCACGCCTGCTTTGCACTTCATGATGCGGGCTACGAATCCATCATGGTGAACTGCAATCCGGAAACTGTCTCCACCGACTACGACACTTCAGACCGCCTCTATTTCGAACCCCTTACCATCGAAGACGTACTTGAGATTATCCACATCGAACAATCAAAGGGAACGCTGAAAGGCGTCATCGTGCAGTTCGGCGGGCAAACTCCGCTGAAGCTCGCAGCGAAACTCGAAGAGCTCGGTGTGCCCATTCTCGGCACCACGCCCGATGCCATTGACCTCGCGGAAGACCGTGACCGCTTCTCAAAATTGTTGAAGAAACTGAAACTGCGCCAGCCCGAAAACGGCATCGCACGTTCTGCCGCCGAGGCAAAAAAGATTGCCAAGAAAATCGGCTTCCCTGTGGTCATCCGCCCCTCCTACGTGCTGGGCGGCCGCGCCATGGAAATCGTCCGCAGTGATGAACACCTCCAGCGCTACATCACCGAAGCCGTTGTCGTCTCAGGCGACAGTCCGGTGCTCATCGACAGCTATCTCTCAGACGCGGTCGAGGTCGATGTGGATGCGATATGCGACGGCAAGGATGTATTCATTGCCGGCGTCATGGAACACATCGAGGAAGCGGGCATCCACTCCGGCGACAGCGCCTGTTCACTTCCGCCCTATTCCCTAAAACCCGCTGTCATCGCCGAGATGGAAGCCCAGACCAAAAAAATGGCGCTCGCCCTCAATGTGGTTGGCCTGATGAACGTCCAGTTCGCCATCAAGGATGACCTCGTCTACGTCCTCGAAGTAAACCCCCGCGCCTCCCGCACCGTGCCTTTTGTTGCCAAGGTTATCGGCATTCCGGTGGCCAAAATCGCTGCCCGCGTCATGGCAGGAGAAAGCCTCGCCAGCTTCAAGCTAATCCCGAAGAAACTCTCCCATGTCGCTGTAAAGGAAGCCGTTTTCCCCTTCAACCGCTTCCCCGGCGTGGATGTTTTGTTAGGACCGGAAATGCGCTCAACCGGCGAAGTCATGGGTCTCGATAAAACCTACGACATGGCCTTCGCCAAGAGCCAGATCGGCGCTGGCATGCGCATTCCCCAGTCCGGTACCGTATTTGTCTCGGTCAACGACCCCGACAAGGCAAAAATCGTCCCCGCCATCCGCAAACTGGTGGAATTGGGCTTTGTCATCAAGGCCACCGGCGGCACCCAGCACTTCTTCGAAAGCAAGGGCATTCCCTCCACCAAGATCAACAAGGTCCTGGAAGGCCGCCCCCATGTCGTCGACGCCATCAAGAACGGCGAAGTGCAACTCGTTTTAAATACAACGGAATCAAAAGCTTCCGAATCCGACTCAAAATCCATTCGGCAAACCGCCATGCTGCAGAAAGTACCCTATTACACCACGCTGCCCGGCATTCTGGCAGCCACCAAGGCCATTGCGGCCCAAAAAGCCGACACAATCACGGTCCGGCCGCTCCAGGACTACTTCTAATCACGCCCCCTTGAAATTCAGGCCGTTTTAGCTCATCTTGACCTATACCCGGTCGGTAGCGCGCAAAGCGCTTGGCCGGGTCTAGTTTTTCACGCAAATGACCGAAATCTGGACGATATCTATGGAAAAAGTACCAATGACGCTGGAAGGCCACGCCAAGATGATGGATGAGATCAAGCATCTCAAAACCGTCGAGCGCCCCCGCATCATTCGTTTGATCGAAGAAGCGCGCGCCCATGGCGACCTCTCCGAAAACTCCGAATACCATGCCGCCAAGGAGCAGCAGGGCTGGACCGAGGCGCGCGTGGGTGAGCTTGAGGACAAGATCAGCCGCGCCGAAATCATCGACATTACCAAACTCTCCGGCGAAACCGTGAAGTTCGGCGCCAAGGTGACACTTGTCGACGAGGACAGTGAGGATGAGTCCTCCTACCAGATCGTGGGCGAGTTCGAAGCCGACGTGAAGAAGGGCAAGATTTCAATTTCATCCCCCATCGCCCGTGCCATCATCGGCAAGAAAAAGGGCGACAGCGTCGAGGTCAACACCCCCGGCGGCGGCAAGTCCTATGAAATCCTGAAAGTGAAGTGGGCGTAGACCCGGTTCACGCAAAGGTCCACTGGACCTTTGCGAGGGTCGGAGCGCGGGGGAACTGCCTGAGGCAGCGGGCCCCCGCCGGACCTAGCGCGCTTCCCGGCAAGGTGGAATCACCTTGCCGAAAAGGAATCGCGCCAAATCAATATGTTGGAGCAAATCCTTGTCGGCGAAGTCATGCAACTTCGCCGGGATTTGCTCTAGAGCCTGATCGCTTTAAGGTGACGCGTAACCGGCATTGACGAGATAATTTGTGCACTCATATTTTGAGAAGGTTGGGAGGATTTGGGCGATGGCCTTCGATACGGCCTCTACGGATCTCCCTTGGGCTATACGCATGAAGTGTTTGAGCTTTGAGAAGACTTGTTCAATGGGGTTAAGGTCGGGACTGTAGGGTGGCAGGAAGAGCAGCCTCGCGCCAGCCTTGCGAATGGCGGCCCTGATGGCTTCGGCTTTGTGGCTGCCGAGATTGTCCATGATCACAATGTCATCGCGCTTGAGGCATGGAACGAGTATCTTCTCGACATAAAGCAGGAAGCACTCCCCATTGATGGGGCCATCAAACACGCATGGGGCAGTGACCTGGTCGCAGCGCAAGGCGGCAAGGAACGTCATGGTTTTCCAGTGGCCGTGCGGCACATGTCCGAGGAGCCGCTGCCCTTTCGCAGACCACCCCCGCAATGGCGCCATGTTGGTCTTGGTCCATGTTTCGTCAATGAACACGAGCCGTGATGGTTCAATTCTGCCTTGGCATTTCTTCCGCCAATACCGGCGTCTGGCGACGTCAGGTCTTTGCTGTTCGGACGCGTGAACTGTTTTTTTGAAGCTCAAATCCTGATCGTGCACAAAGTTCCACAGTGCACCGTAGCTGACGGCCACGCCATTGGCCCCCAGTTCAACCGGCAGATGGCGCAAACTCACGTGTGGCTCACATGCAATCCGCGCCATCGGCCAGTCTCGCTCATCACGCAAAAGATGGGGTTTATGCCCGCCGACCTTGCCAGACTTTACAGTGCCAGTATCCCGCAACTGTTTGGCCCATCGCACCGCCGTTGCCTTGCTCACCGAGAATGTCTGGGCGGCCAGATTGGCTGATTTGTGGGCAATCGCATATGATGCAACACGTTCACGAAGATCATTTGAATAGTGCTTTGCCATTGCTGCCAGCCTCCATCCGGCCAGCAGTTTGAATCACAACCAAAGTGATTTGGAAATCCCAATTCGACTCATTCAAAAATGATCCCGCTCTAGCGCATAGTCGTTCGTTACGGAATCGCGTCCCCTTTTCCTCGCCCCTTGGGGGAGAGGAAGGGGCCCGCGCGGCACGCGTGGGAAGGTGAGGGGGTTTAGGTGATTCAATTTATAGATCTGATCCCCCTCACCCTCCCATTGCCAAGGCAATGGGCCCCACCCTCTCTCCGCAGGAGAGAGGGAAAAGCATGACTGCTTCAATCAGGAACTGAATTGCCCAAGAGATTTGCGATGGTCGGACAGAGAGCAACGAGCCATGGATTCGGCGCGAAGCCAGTCCTATACTCGTCGTATGAGGATGCTCATTGTCATCGCACTGCTTGCCACCGCCCAACCTGCTTTCGCCATGAATTGGGAAGGTCACGACGATGACTGGAGGAGCGAATTTCCACCGGCCAAGGCATTTCTGGATGCCGTGCCTGAGGCAAAACCGTTGCCGTCCCGCGATTGTCCCATGGGGCCTGTCGCGCGTTTCGATAATCCCTATGAGCAGATACCGTTGCCACGGCATCATTGCCCCCTGCCACAGCCAGACAAATTGCCAAGAAGTTAGCTGGTCAGCTAGCTGACAAAGCAGCAACGATTTACAGGACACCCTCAGGCGGGCTAATTCTTGTCGTCCTCAGGGAAAGACGATTTCACATGAGCTTGGATTCTGTTCGCGCCTTTCTTGCTGAAAAAGCGCCCGACCTTGCCATTATTGAATTGGAAAAAAGCACTGCCACCGTGGCGCTGGCGGCGGAAGGCCATGGCGTAACACCTGCCCAGATAGCCAAGACCCTGTCGCTCCGGGTTGGCGAACGGGCCCTGCTGGTCGTCACCCGTGGCGATGCGCGGCTGGACAACAAAAAGGCGAAGGCGGCCTTCGGCGGCAAGGCACGTATGCTCAGCGCCGAAGAGGTTTTGGCCGTCACTGGGCACCCGGTCGGCGGGGTCAGCCCCTTCGGACTGGCAACCCCGCTATCCATATATTGCGATGTCTCGCTTAAAGCCTTTGGCGAGGTCGTGCCATCAGCCGGTTCGACCCATAGCGCTGTGCGCATCAACCCAATCCGCATGGCAGATCTGATTGGGGCCGAGTGGGTCGATGTCTGCCTGACCGAAATCTGAATGCCCGTCCAATAGATGCAAAATCCAGCCAGTTTTCCACAGCGGGGCCGGGACCGTCGGCCAAGTCATGCCCCTTTATGAACGGCTGATGAATATTCGCTTCAGGGTAGATACAGGCGATGCATCGTAACCATCTGACCCAGCAACAGACTATTGAACTCGGGAAGGCTAAACAGGGGACAACATGCTTGTACAATCGCCGCAGAACGAAACCGCCGACATTGGATTTCTCCGCAACATCGGATTTGCCTTCATTGTGCTGACAGTCATTGCCGGGTCCATCACCATCGGACTGGTTCTGAAGCAGAGCGACAATTCGGTGCCCGTCACTATCGCAAGCAACCTGGCACAGCCTGTTGTTGCTGAACTGGCCAAATAAACACAGCTTTTATTGGAATAGTTTGCGCAAGTAGGAGCGCTCACCTGCTCTGCGGCATTCGCGACCGGCTTTGTACGAGGTATCTCACGCTTGTTTTCTTCAGTCGGTCGCCTGCCCTGCGTTCGAGCGGATTCCTCGCGGCAGCATGCGGCGCAACACGTCATCACGGTTGACGAAGTGATGCTTAAGGGCTGCAAGCACATGCAGCGTCAGCAACGCGATCATGAGGTTGGACATGAGTTCGTGAAAACTCTTCGTGGGAAGGCCAAGGTTTGGGGCACCCGGCACTGGAAATGCGCCGAAGATCGTGATGCCCGTCATTGCTCCTTCCCGGCTGAGGAACCTCGGCATGGCAAGCCAGCCCGTCAGCGGTATGCCGATCAGCAGGATATAAAAGAGCACCTGCACCGCTTTCGATGCCATCTGCACCCATGGCGCCATGCCAGCGGGATAGGCAGGCGGCGGATTGGCGAGGCGCCAGACGAGGCGAAGGACGGTGAGCACGAGAATGGCACTGCCTATGGAAACGTGCACGGATGGTGCTAGCGTGCCGCCGACTTCTCCCGCCTCCATGAGATCCTCGCCAAATATGAGCATGAAGATCAATAGCGCCGCGATGAGCCAATGCAGGCTCATGGCAACAGTGTCATATTTGGTTTTTGCAGCAGCCATGGTTCACCTCCGTTTCACTGGTGGATGGACGGGCGTGCCCGCAAATTCCGTCGCTTTATGACAGCATTTTAATCAACGCTTTTGATTTGCGGTCCCATGCATCAAACGCACCGGCGATACCGGTGAAAAGGGGCGCACTTCTGTGCGCTTTTTTCATTTGTCCTTATGGAAACGCCTGAACATTTTTCGCAAATTCAGCTTTTCTCGCTCAAATCGATTTTGCGCTTTGGCCCGCGCCTCTATGTCTTCGGAGCCTAACGTGCCTTTATCTTCGATATGCGTTTGATAGTCCCACACAATCGGAATGAACGTGTCATGGAGATATGCAAACAGTTCTTCGCCTAATGGCTTTGAAGCGTCTTGTATCATCTGACTAACCGCAATCACTTCGTCGTGCGTCATTTCATCCCCGAGATTGAGGCAAGCGGCAAAAACGCTTTGTTTCCTATCGGTCGAGCTTAAAGGCCTTTCAGTTTCAATAATCGCAGTCATTGTGGCTCTCCATTTTGAGTTCCCAACCCGAGTCATGATTCAACTCGGGAAGCGACATAATTGTTTCTTGACTCCCCCAACTATTTTATTCTTGTTTTGTTCTCATGATTCGACGATCAGCGCCGGGATTGGCCTTTGGCACTCAACAGTGCATCTTCATTTACCTGAATGATCTCGCGGTCGCCCTTGCGTGCACCAAGCTATTTGATCTGACGATCTGTGGGCTGAAGACGGACACGCCTTAGGCGGCGCGCCCCTCTTACTCCGCCGCCTTCGCAATCGATTTGCTGCGGCGAATTTCGGGCTTTATTTCCTCCACCGGCGGGCCAGCTTGCGTTCGGCCCATGATGCTGTAGGCGCAGGGGACCACAAACAGCGTGAGCATCGTGCCGAGCGTCATGCCGCCCACGATCACCCAGCCGATCTGCATGCGGCTTTCAGCGCCTGCACCCGAAGCCAGGACAAGCGGAATGGCGCCAAGCACCATGGCCGAGGTGGTCATGAGAATTGGCCGCAGGCGCAGCGTCGCCCCTTCGACAACGGCATCAATGCGTGTGCGGCCTTCCTCCTGCAGGCGGTTCGCAAAATCAACAATCAGAATGCCGTGCTTGGTGATAAGTCCGATAAGCGTCACGAGCCCGATCTGCGAATAGACATTGAGCGTGCCCCCCGTGAGATAAAGCGCCGTCAGCGCCCCGCTGAGTGAAAGCGGAACGCTGAGCATGATCATCACCGGATCGCGGAAGCTTTCGAACTGGGCCGAGAGCACGAGATAAATGAAGGCAAGAGCAAGGACAAAAACCAGCGCGAGGTTGGAGCTTGAATCGCGCAGCTCACGCGCCTGGCCCGTGAGGTCCGTTACCACATTGTCCGGCAATATCTCCTGCGCCGCCGAATTGAAGGCCGCAATCGCTTCGCCCAGCGTGTAGCCAGGCGCCAGATTGGCCTGGATGGTGATCGCCCGCAACTGGTTGAAACGGCGCAAATCCCGCGGCGCCACGGCCTCGCGCGCCGTCACCACGTTGGAGAGCTGCACCATCTCGCCGCCGCTGCCGCGCACGAAAATGCGCGAAAGTGTGTCGGCCGAGGTGCGCTCGGCCGCCGGAAGGGCAACTGTCACGTCATATTGTTCGCTGCCGATCTCGAAGGTACTCACATTGCGCCCGCCCAGCAGTGTCTCGAGAGTACGCCCGATCACCGTCACGTCGAGGCCGAGGTCGGCGGCGCGTGCCCGATCGATTTCAATCTGCACCTCGGGCTTGTTCAGCCGCAAATCCGTGTCGAGGTCGGCAAGGCCCGGATTGTCCTTGAGCTTCTCAACCAGCTTGCTG
>JAHFPK010000043.1 GCA_023266715.1 Hyphomicrobiales bacterium
ATGGGATTGGGCGCAAGATTGCCAGCGATATTGCCGATGACAAACTGAAGTCCGACCTGTCCAACGTCGAAACCAACGGCGGGCAGACGGAAACACCGGCCGTTTCAGGCGAAGATGCGATGGCGGCCGGGCAACAGGCACTGGATCAGCGGCTGGCGGGCGCGACGGACGATACGCAGCGCGCGCAAATCCAGGCCGACTTCAAGCCGACGATGGACGCGCTTGAGGCGCAACGGCAGACGCCGGCCAGCGTGGTGCATTCCGTGGGCATGGGTTCCTCTTTCCAGCAGCAGGACAAGCCGTTCACGCCGGAACAGGTAACAGATTCCAAGATTGCCGCCCGCGAAGGCATTTATCGCGCCGCCGGCAAGGATGACGAGGCGGACAGGTTGCAAGACCGGCTGTTGAGCCGCAAGGCGATGGGGCTGAATATCGACGAAGCGCAGGCCAAGGCGGATGATCGCAAGAAGCTGAAAGAGGTTGACGATACGTTGCGCACATGGGGAGAGAAGAACATTCCGAAAGCAGAGAATGGCGAACCTCAGATCAACGATGAAATAATGACCAACATGGGCAAGCTGCGATCAATAGAGTTGAGCAAGCGAGGCATGTATGACGAGGCCATGAAGACAGCGCGCGATTCCATGTCCTATGCCACCCAGAAGATACAAGCCGAGGAAGCAGAGCGACAGGTCGCCGTGCGCGATGCCGTGGCCGCAGCGGGCATGGGGGATTATCAAAAAGCCATCGACGTTAGCAACCGCTTCGTGCCGGACGGGTCAAAGGTGACGGGCGTGACGCGCAATAAGGATGGCAGCCTCACCATCAATCGCGTCAGCGCCATTGACGGCACGCCGCTGCCGAGCGGTAAAGCGCAAAATATCGATCAGTTCGTATCTTCACTGAATAGCCTGGTCGACAGCAACTCGCTTTCCGCCTACATTGCCCGCACTTTCCAGCATGACATCACATCACGCCAACTTGGCCTTCAGCAACGGGGGCAAGACCGGGCTGACGCCAAGGACGCGCGCGATGAGAAAAGATTTACCGAGGGCAACCAGGCGATTGCCGATATGGATGCGGCGCAAGCCGCTGGGAATGCCGCCGAATATGCTTCCGCCAGGCGGCGCGCGATGGCGGCCGGCGTCAAGTTGGAGAAGGATCAGAAAGTCGAGACTGACTTTAAGCCGAACAGCATGGGTATGGGTGGCACGGTAGTACAAAGGAACCCCAATGGATCGCTCGTTATTACACCGGTTGATTCATCGGCAAAGGGGCCAATAAGAATTGAAGCGCCGGGAGCTAAACCAACATTAGCAACAGACCCGCGCGCAATCGCCATCCGCGACGACAAGAGCCTGACGCTCGACCAAAAAAAGTCCAAGCTCGCTGAATTGGGCTACCAATAATCGCGCCATGCGTGGCACGCTACGCATAGGAAAACTCGCGGAGCGCCATTGATGAGTCAGGTAGATGATTTTCTTGCCGGTCGTTCGCCGTCGTCTGACGAAATGTCAGTCGATGACTTTTTGTCATCTGCACCAGAAGCTGACCGCTCCGTTATCGATGTTGTTTCCGGCGGAATAAAGTCGGCATGGAATGCAATTCCTTCCAGCGCGAATAGGCAACGCAGAAGCGATGTAATTGATCGCGCGAATAATCTGAGCAAGGATGCCTATGAATCCCAGCAGGGAACAAGAAGCCTTCCCGAAGGCGCTCAATTCGACGCCGATACCGGCCGCTATACCGTACCCGGCAGGCTGGTTGACTTTATAAGCGAAGCATCAAATTCCGCAAGCAACTTGCCGGAGGATTTTTCTGCCGCATGGAACGCAAAGGGAATAGGAAATGACCCAAAGGCTGTAGCGGAAAACGCGGCGATCATGGCGCAAGCAAAGCGTAATGCACGTCCTGAAACAGACGAATTCGATAAGCGCTACCCATTGGGGATTGATTCATCAACCATCAGTAGCACGGCGCAGAGCCTGCCTTTTTCTGTGCTGTCAATGGGGGATTACCTGTTGGCAAAAGCACCCGCCTTGGCGGCGGGTTTATTCACTAAGGGGCCTATTGCAACCCCGGTATTAGAAGTCGCTGGAGAATTGTCAGGCATGGGCGCAACATCGCGCGCCGCCTATAACATGGATACAGCGCAACTGCTCGGCAGTCTCTACGTTGCGACGAACGAAAGGTTCAAAAAAAGTAAAGAAAACCCGACGGGGCGCGATCTTACGCCGGATGAATTTTTGGTGATCGCCAGTCAGCCCGACGTTCAAGAGCAAGTACGAAAACATGGTTTTGCCGAAGCCGGGTTCGAGGCCGCAGGCAACCTCATTTCGTCACGAGCCTTTGGCGGAGCGCTACGCCCGTACTTCCGTAAAGCGACGGCGGATGTCGCCGCCAAGGAAATTGCCGCAGATACCGGAAAGCTGGCATTTGCCAAAGCAACAGCGCAATCGCTGGGCGGGGAATTGGCGACAGAAACCCCAACGCAAATAGCGCAGAATCAAGCGGAGACTGAGCTTGGGTTGCAAGATGGACAACCCCCAGAATGGAGTAATCCGGCTGACTGGGAGAAGGCATTGGGTCAGGTATTTTGGCCGGTAGTTGGAACTGCCGGCCTTATGGGCGGCGCAGCAAAAGTCGTATCCGCCCCTCTTGACGCCTATGCAAGCAAACGCATGGCGGACAGGCTTGACCGGTTCATCAACCAGGGTGGGCATGTTGCCGCCAACGACCAGCAGCTTGATGCGCTCTATGCGCGGACAAAAGAAGCCTCCGCCCTGCGTCCCAATGATGAGCGGCTGGCGGCATCAGCCAAGACTGTGCAGGATGAGATTATCCGTAGGACGTATTCCAATGAGGGGTTTAATCCGTCCCGCAAGAACGATCTTGCGGCGGGCGAAGATACCAGTGCGTTAACCGCCGATGAATTTCTTGGCACACCAGAGAAGCCAACAGGAACCGGGGATGCACCGCTGACCGAATCCGAGAAGGCGCTTTACGCGCCGAAGAGCCTGACCGCACTGGATCGGGTCGGTGAAATTGACAATCAGTTGTCAATGCCGGACATGCCGGTTGACAAAGCGGATGCGTTGATTGCAGAGCGCGAGCGGATCACGGCGGGTTGGCCGGCGCAGGCCAAGGGCGCGGATACGACATTCTCAACGGAAACCGGCGCACGCCTGGGGGGGCATTACGCGCTCATGGAGTCGGATGATTTGACCTCCAGCCATGATGAAAACCTGCGCCCGACGCCGACCTATCCCGTTGAATTGCAGCCGCGCGACCGTGAGCGGCATGCCTCGGAACTTCAGGTGCAGCAGATCGTGCAGAAACTGGAACCGGCGCGGCTGGGCGAATCCGCCGATGTGGCTACCGGGGCGCCGATAGTGGGCGCCGATGGCTTGGTGGAATCAGGCAATGCCCGTACTATCGCCTTGAAGCGCGTGTATCAGGCCAACGGCCAGAAGGCCGAGAATTACAAGATGTTCCTGCGCGACAACGCCCCCCGGCTCGGTATCACACCGGAAGCCATTGACGCCATGAAAAAGCCCGTGCTGGTGCGTGTGCGCACCACGCCGGTTGATCGTACGGAGTTCGCCAGACAAGCTAATCAAGCGACCGTAGCGCGCATGTCGCCATCCGAACAGGCAAAGTCTGACGCTGCCATGATCGACAGCCTGGACGACTTGAACCCTGACGAACAGGGAGATTTCATGTCTGGCAGTTCGCGGCCGTTCATTCGCCGTTTTCTTGCCAGGCTCCCGACCACCGAGCAGGCTGGCATGATTGACGCCAGTGGACAGCTTTCACAGGCGGGATATACGCGGGTCAGGAATGCCGTGCTGGCAAAGGCGTATGGCGATTCTCCGGTGCTGCTGCGCATGGTGGAGTCGCTCGACGATAATACGCGAAACATAAGCAAAGCCTTGCTGCGCGTGGCGCCTGATGTAGCCAAGACCCGCGAGGCCGTCGCGGAAGGCGCGCTGTTCAATGCGGACATCACGCCTGATTTGATGGCGGCCGTTGAAGAGCTTTCCGCCATCAAGGAACGCGGCGGTTCAGTGCCGGATGCGCTGGCGCAGGCGGGTATGTTTGGCGACAAGCTGACGCCTGAAGCGCGCGATTTGCTGGTTTTTCTTGATGATAACCTGCGCAGTCCGCGCCGCATTGCCGAGTTCATACAGCGCTACAATGAGGCGCTGGCTGCGGCCGGCAACCCGAACCAAGGCTCTTTGCTGGGTGATGCGACGGCACCCGTCAAGGGCGATTTAATGACCGCCGCCAAGCGAGGAACCAATGGAGACGCTACCGAAGACACCAGCGGGGGACAGCCTGGAAAAGACGAGGGGGCTGGTGCAGAAGATAAACGGCAACCCACGCATGCGCAAGGCAATCGCGGCGGCAATGAAGGCGATGAAGCCCAAGCCGGAACAGATGTAGCGGCACGCGACCGCGCCGCTGCTGATTTCAGCCAGGCAATGGGCGATCTCGGCGCGCTCCTGCGGGATCATGCCCATGTCGCCCGCATGATTCCAGAGGACACGCCAGGGTTGATGGATGTCTTGGTCAGGATGTTCGATGCCGCAATCCGCCTGGGTTATTACGATGCAAAAAAAGCTACGGCCTACGTCAAGGAACAACTGAGAGCGAACCCGGCAACCAAGGCGATCTGGAACAAGATCGCGGCAACCACCTACCACAAGGCCGCGCGCATGGCGGCGGACAATGCGACGGGAGGTCTGCTGCCCGACAGCAACGCGATACCGATTGATTCTTCCTTGACCGGAAAGGCGGCCGAGATTCAATCCCGGTTCCGCGACTGGGTATGGAACAACCTTGATGAGGCCATCGCGCAGTACCAGGCGGCCAATGGCAATGTTCTCAACACGGATGAAGCCCGCAAACTATCGCCTGATTACCATGAAAATGCAGAATCCCGTTCGCTTTACTCGGCGGCGGTACATGAACCCGCATCGTGGCTAATCAAGAAAATTTATGAACGTGAATTAGAAAAACCAACGCCTGACGGCAAAGCGCCTGTGGTTGTATTCACCGCCGGTGGAACGGGCGCCGGAAAAACTTCTTCCATCACCGAGATAGCTAGTCTTAATCAGATCGTTCGTTCAGCGCAGATTGTGTATGACACCAACATGAACGGAAAGGACAGTTCGGATTTGAAAATCCAGCAGGCGTTAAAGGCTGGATTTGATGTTAGGGTCATCTATGTTTATCGTGACCCGATGGACGCATTGGTTAATGGTGCATTGCCCCGTGCCATGAATCAAAAATCACAAAGCTATGGCCGGACAGTGCCAATCAGCGAGCATATCAAAACGCATGTTGGATCATCGGAAACCATCAACGAGCTTGCCGATGATTACCGCAATAACGAGCGCATCCAATTTATCGGCGTAGACAACACGCGCGGCAAGGGCGGCAGCAGGCAGGTGGCGGTTGACGGTTTGCCGAAATTGGTACATAATGGCATTGAGCTGGAGGCATACCATGAAGCCGTCAGAAAGGAATATGAAGCCGGAAAAATCAGCCAAGCTGTCCTCGAAGGGACTCTCGGAAAGCCAGCTTTTGGCGCTCAGAACGCCGGAAGAGGTAATGAGAGACCTGAAGGAAGCCGGACGCAACAGACCCCGAATGACGAAAGAGGCTTCACGGAAGTTCACCCAAGCGATCATAGGCGCGATAAACAACCAGCCGATGCCGAAGGGGGATTAAATGAGCCTCAACGAAAAGATGGTGCGGCAAGCCCTGAAGGACAAGGCACCGGGGTTGTTCAAGGAACTCAGCGCCAGCGGGGAGATCAACGCCTTCGTGAAGGACAGAGCGGAGACAATCTCTTCGCTAACGATCTCTTTGGCGCACCAGATAGCGCCGAAACACGGATACAACAAGACGAACGACCCGCTGGAGAAAGTGGGGATAATGAACAGCGCGATACAGGCGGCACGCGAAATCGTGCTGGCCGAGCAACTGGAGTTCCCGCCGGACGAGACATCCCAGCCAAGTCAGGAAGAAACTACCGGTTCGGAGACGGCGACCTAAGCTACGCAGGTAGCTGGCCGGTCAAGGCCAGGCAGAACGTCGAGGCCGTTGAACTCGTCAAGAAACTGGAAGCCGAAGGGCGCCAGGCGACACCCGAAGAGCAAGCCGTCCTCGCCAAGTTCATCGGCTGGGGCGCGTCAGAAATCCGCAACAAGATTTTCACGCCCAAACCATGGGAACTGGATAAGGTATGGCGCGGGCTGCGGGATCGGGTTTATGACGCGCTGACTACGGAAGAGTGGGCGGCCGCCGAGAGATCAACCCAATATGCGCACTACACCAGCCGCGCCGTGGTGCAATCCATGTGGAAAGCCATGGAGCGCATGGGCTTCAAAGGTGGCGCCATCCTGGAGCCGGGCGCCGGCATCGGGGTATTCCCCGGTCTGATGGATGCGGGTATGGCCACCAACTCCATTTATACCGGCATCGAGTTCGACAACGTGACCGGGGCGATCCTCAAGCACCTGTTCCCGGATGAGCGAATTATTGTCGAGAGCTTTGTTGATTCTGCCCTGCCGGACGAATTCTATGATGTGGCCATCGGCAACCCGCCGTTCGCCAATATCCCCATCTTGTCAGACCCGCGTTATAAAAAGCTCGCCTTTTCGCTGCATGACTACTTCTTCGCCAAGTCCATCGACAAGGTGAAGCCGGGCGGGCTGATGGTCTATGTGACCAGCCGCTACACCATGGACAAGCAGGGAGATAAGGCGCGCAAGTATTTGTCTGAGCGTGCCGATTTGGTGGGTGCTATTCGTCTGCCGCAAACCGCCTTCCAGAAGAACGCCGGCACGGAAGTTGTGACCGATGTGCTGTTCCTGCGCAAACCCTTGCCGAACGAGGGCAAGCAGCGCACCGGCACAGGTCTGTATTTGATGAACCTGAATCGGAATCAAGAGACTGTTGGCGAGCCGATATTGATGCTCCATGACTGGACTCAATTGCAGGAAGTCCAGACGCCCAAAGGCCCCGCGATGGTCAATGAATACTTTGCCGCGCACCCCGAAATGGTGCTGGGAACACATAGCCTCGCAAGCAGCAGGTATTCAAAGACCGAATACACAGTGCTACCCAAAGATGGCGACATTGAGGCACAGTTTGCGGCGGCGGTGGAGAATTTACCCAAGGACATCTATCGTGCAACGGGGAACGCCGCCGAGGCCGCCCAAGTGCGCGAGATTGATTTCAACCCCAAAGCGAAAAAAGAAGGCAACTATTATCTCTCCGATGCTGGCGTACTGATGCAGCGCGAGAATGGCGTAGGTGTGCGGGCCGATACGGGCAAGGGCGAGAAGACGGTCGCGCTGCTCAAGGACTATATCGGGTTGCGTGATGCGCTGTTGCAGTCCCACTACGACCAGTTGAACAATGGGGCATGGGAAGCCTCGCTCCAGGCGTTGCAGAAGGCATACCGCAGCTTCACCAAGAAGCATGGCAACATCCTCCAGAACAAGGCATTCGAGCGCGTCACCCAAAGAAAGGATGAGGACACCGGAGAGACGATTGAAGACACCTCGACATGGCGGCGTTTTGATCTACTGAACAAGATCAACGACGACCCGGATTACACGCTGGTTGAATCGTTGGAAACTCTCAACGAGGAAACGGGGGAAATCAAGCCCAGCGCATGGTTGTCCGGGCGCGTCCTGAAAAAACCCATCGCGCCCAAGATCGAAACGCCGCACGATGCCTTGCTGTCCTCGCTGAACGACACCGGAAAGGTGGATATTCCGTTGATTGCGCGACGCATGGGAATTTCAGAGCAGGATGCTATTGGCGCTTTGGGTACGGCCATTTACGAATCGCCTTCCGATGGCTGGCAGATGGCCGACGAATATCTTTCCGGCAATGTCAAGAAAAAGCTCAAAGAGGCGCAAGAGGCGGTCAAGACAGACCGGCGTTATGAACGCAACATCGAAGCGCTGATCGTGGCACAGCCTGCCCCTGTGGCGCCTTCCGATATTACCGCCGCCATTGGCATGACGTGGATACCCGCATCCGATTATGAAAAATTCCTCAAGGAAAAGACTGGCGTTTCCGCCCGCGTGACGCACAACGAACACACCGGACAATGGACAGTGGAGGCCACGGCCGGAGGGCAGACGGAAGCCGCAACATCGGAATGGGGTACGCTGGATCGCAATGCGGCAGAGTTACTCCAGCATGCGCTATCCGGCAATCCGATCAGGATTACCCGCACCGAGGGCACAGGAAGCAACAAGAAAACCGTGTTCGACGCGGCGGCAACCGAGGCCGCCAACCAGAAACTTGCGCAGATGCGTGAAGCCTTCGCCGGGTGGTTGTGGCAGGACGGCCAGCGTGCAGACGAACTGACCAAGGTTTATAACGATAAATTCAATACTACGGTCGCACGCTCATTTGACGGACGCCACCTGACGCTGCCAGGAACGACAGCGACGATCAAGGTCTTCGACCATGTAAAGCGCGGCGCATGGCGCATCATCCAAACCGGAAATACTTACCTGGCGCATGCCGTCGGGGCGGGAAAGACGTGGGCCTCGGTGATCTCGGCCATGGAGCAAAAGCGCCTTGGCCTGATCCAGAAGCCTATGATGGTCGTGCCCAATCACATGCTCCAGCAATTCGCGCGGGAGTGGCTACAGCTCTATCCTGCCGCGAGACTGATGGTCGCTGATGAAAAGCAGTTCCACACCGATAACCGGCGGCGCTTCGTCTCGCGCGTCGCGCTATCTGATGTGGATGGCGTCATCATCACGCACTCGGCGCTCAAGCTGCTTGATCTTGACCCTGAGTTCAAGCAGAAAATGATTACCGAGCAGCTCGACTACCTGCGCGCCGCGCTGGAAGAGTCTGGCGGTGAAGAGGGGAAGCATAGCCGCGATCCGAAAGTGCGCGACATCCAGAACCGAATTGAGAAGATGGAGCAAAAACTCGATGCCGCGATGTCTTCCGAGGGTAAAGACAAGAACGTGCGTTTTGACCAGTTGGGCGTGGATATGCTGTATGTCGATGAGGCGCATGAGTTTCGCAAGCTGTCGTTCGTCACGCAGCGCCAGGTCAAGGGCATTGATTCATCGGGTTCCGACCGCGCCTTTGACCTGTATATGAAATCGCGCTGGCTGGAACAAAAGAAGCCCGGCCGCTCGCTGGTGATGATGTCTGGGACGCCGATTACGAATACCCTGGCGGAGCTTTATTCTGTCCAGCGCTTCATGGCGCCCCAAGCGCTTGAGGATCGCGGCTTGCAGGATTTTGATGCCTGGTCAGCCATGTTCGGCCAGGAGAACACCGAGATCGAGTCGGACGCCTCCGGCAAGTACATGCCGGTGACGCGCTTTACCAAATTCGTGAACGTGCCGGAAATGACGCAGATGTTCCGTGAGTTTTCCGATGTGCTGACCGCCGACCATCTGGCGGAAATGCTGGGCGACGAGCGGCCAAAGGTCAAAGGTGGCTCGCGCAACCTGATAATCACGCCACAGACTGCGGATTACACCGACTACAAGGCGGAACTCGCCCAGCGACTCGAAGCGTCGCGCGCATGGAAGCCATCACAAGATGAGCCGAATAATCCAGACCCGATAATCCGCATCATAGGCGACGGCCGGCTGGCGGCGATTGACATGCGCTTTATTAACCCGTCGCTGCCATCTGACCCAGGCTCGAAACTGAACCAGATGATTGATGGCGTCATCGAGGTGTATCAGCGCACCGCCGATATTGAATATCTTGGCAAGGACGGCAAGCCGGAGCCGGACAAGGGCGGCGCGCAGATGGTGTTTTCCGACCTCGGATTTGGTGCCGGTGTGACGGAACATCGCGGATTCAACGCCCGCGCATGGATGGAAAAGCGATTGCGCGATGCCGGTATTCCAGCAAAGCATGTGGCGTTCATGGGGGACTACAAGAAGTCTACCGCCAAACTCAAATTGTTCAAAGACGTAAATGCCGGACTGGTGAGAATACTGGTCGGCAGCAGCAAGAACATGGGCACCGGCGTCAATGCCCAGCAGCGGCTGGTGGCCTTGTCCCATCTGGACACGCCATGGTATCCGGCAGATTTGGAACAGCGTGAAGGGCGGATCATCCGCCAGGGCAACAAGAATCCACTGGTGGAGATTTATGCCTACTCGACCAAGGGCAGCTATGACACGGTGATGTGGCAGATGCTGGCCAGCAAGCAGCAGTTCATCGACCAGGCGCTCTCAGGCGATACGTCCATCCGCGCCATTGATGACTTGAGTGATGCCAGCCAGTTCCAGATCGCCACCGCCATGACGGCCGGAGACCCGCGCGCCATTCAGTTGGCCGGTATCAAGGCCGATATATCAAAGTACCAGCGCTTGTTCCGCGCTCACGAAGAAACCAGGTTACGGTTGCGGCAGGATTACGACCTGGCCGGACAGATGATTGACTCGGCCAACCGCCAAATGCCAGATGCCGAGAAAATGTCCGGTTTGGTGCAAGACCTTTCCGGCGAAAACTTCAAGGCCAAGGCTGACGGCAAGACCTTTGACAAGCGCAAGGAGTGGGGCGAGGCATTGCTTGGCTCCCTCAAGGAAAACGCATCGCGCGGCAAGGAAGGGAGAATCAAAGTCGGCGAAATTTCTGGGCTTCCTGTCGAGTTTGTCGGCCAGATCGTGCGCGATTTTGACGGCAAGGTGAAGGAATACAGCACCTACTTGGCGCTGACCCCAGGCGCGGACTCGTACATTTTGGCGCGTGACCCCAATGATGATGCAGTTGGCATGTCGATGCGCGCCACCAATACCCTTTCAACGCTGGCGCGCAAACCGGCAGAACTCAAACAGCGCATTGAGGATGCCAAAGCCAAGCGTGCCGCATTGGAGCATCGGCTGGACGCAAAATTCCAGTTTTCGGATGAGTTATCGAGTCGGATCAAAGAGGCTGAGGCGCTTGAGACGGCTATGGTGGAGGATGGAAAGGATGCGGCGGTCGGCGATGACGTGGCGAATGAGACGCCGAGACTCTCGCGCGGCACTGGTGGACATGGGGAATCGCTCACCCCGTTTTATTCCGAGTTATCGCGGCAGGTTGATAACCTGAAGATGAATGCCGCCCCGGCCAAGGGCTGGAAGGACACGATCAAGGGGCTGGTTGCCAAAGGCGCCATCAAACAAGCCGAGGTCGAAGCTACCGGCCTGAATGACTGGCTCGACCTCCAGCAAGGGAAAGTCTCGAAGGAACAGATACAGACGTTCCTGAAAAACAATGGGGTGCGGGTACAGGATGTGATGCTTGGCGGGCATGGCCTTACGGCAGAGGAAGAGGCGCGCTATCTCGAATTGAACGGCATGAATAATCGTGGCGAGCTTTCCGGCAAAAAAAATAAGTCCGCGCGTGATGAGTATTTCGCACTTAGAGATAAACGTGATGAAGAAACTACAAAATTCTCCGGCTACCAACTCCACGGCGGAGAGAACTACCGAGAACTGCTGCTGACGTTACCAAAATCCACTCTTCCTGATGGGTGGCGAATTGAGGAAACGCCGGAGGGGAAGTTTGCTATTTACAACGAGAACGGGTCTCACCTTGGCACTTGGCCCACCAGATCTGACGCAGAGAAATCCCAAGGCAAACAAGCCGGGGGGAAGGGGTTCTTCTCTTCGCACTTCGACCAGCCCAATATCCTCGCCCATGTCCGCTTCAATGAACGTACCGATGCCGAAGGCAAGAAGGTGCTGTTCATCGAAGAACTGCAATCGGATTGGGCGCAGAAGGGTCGCAAGGAGGGATTTAATATACCAATCATTATGCCCGACGGAACGACTCGCATGCTGACATCTGGCATACCTACCGCCCCTTTCGTCGGCAAGACAGAAGCCTGGACTGCGCTTGCCCTGAAACGCATGATCCGCTACGCCGCAGAGAACGGCTTTGATCGTGTCGCATGGACGACGGGCGAGCAGCAGGCGGCGCGGTATGATTTGAGCAAGCATATCGACTCGCTACACTACGACCCCTATAACAAACAACTGTCGGCACGCAAGGGTAACCAACAGGTGCTGAAGGAACAGGGTGTCACGCCTGAGAAAATTGCTGATTACGTCGGTAAAGACGCAGCGAAGAAGTTGCTGGAGACCAAACTTAACGGCGCCGGAAACCACGAACTGAAGGGGCTGGCGTTGCAAGTCGGCGGCGAAGGCATGAAGGGCTACTACAACAAGATTGTGCCGTCCGTGGCCAACGACATCCTGAAGAAGCTGGGCGGCGGGCGAGTTGTAACTGAAGAGCTTGGAGTGCCGCGTGACGGTAGGGATGCGGCGACCCATATATCCGAGCAACCCGGCTTCACCATCACACCGGAAATGCGCGAGAACGCCATGGCCGGGCAGCCGCTGTTTTCCCGCCCCAGCCAGCCCGGTGGCGGCATGGCCTTGCGCGACCTGCAAGCCGTGGTTGATCGCGTGGCCAAGGGCTTCAAGAATCTGCCAAGGGTGCATGTCTTCGCATCGCCCGCTAATCTATCCACCGCTGACCAGACGCAGAAGGCATTGCGTGACTTCATCCGCAAGTCAGATGCCTGGGGAGATGTGGAGGGCGCCACCCATGACGGAGAAATTTACCTGTTTGCCTCCGGCATGGCTGATGAGTCGCGGGCAGAGCATGTGCTGGCAACGCATGAGATTACCCACTTCGGCCTGCGTGGCACGCTGGGCAAGGAATTGGACGCCGCGCTTCAGCATGTGCTGCTGATGAACGCCAAGCTACGCAAGGCGGCCGTAAATAAAAGAACGGCGCTTGGGCTGAAGTCTAATCTCGATGCCGTCGAGGAAGTGCTGGCGGATATACCCGATACCGAACTGGCCAAGTTGCGCGGCTGGCGCAAGGTGGTGCAGGTGGTGCGCAACTGGCTTAACAAGGCGGGCGCGAAGGCGCTGGCGGCGAAGCTGGATAAGTGGCTGAATGCCGGACTATCGGGGCAACAGCAAGCGGATTTATTCGTCGCCGATCTACTCGGTGCAGCGCGCGAATGGGTGCGCACCGGCAAGGGAGGGCATATCGGCATGGCCGCCATGGGCGGGACGAGGCTGGCGGAGCAGCGGCTGGCCGACGACCTTGCGGCACAGGAAAAATGGCTGGACAAGGAAGCCAGGGCGCGAGGCTACAAGAGCATCGATGCGCTGGCCGAAAAGAATTATCCGGTGTTCGAGAAGCTGGCGGCGCTGTGGCGTGATAAGCATCCGGTTGATGTGGCGCTGTTGTCGCGCAAGCATGGCTATCCGCTGGTATCTGGACGCGGCGACGAGACAGATCGTCCGATGTTTTCCCGCACCGCCGGGCAAGCGCAGCCGCAGCAAACTCCCGCCCAGCGCGCCGAAGACATCATCAACAAGAAGTCGGCCGCACCAAGGCCATTGGATGCCGTGCTGCGCGGCATCACGCAGGCCGTAAAGATCGACCGCTTGACTCTGGCGACCTATAACAAAGCCGGGGCGTTGCTCGACCGTTACACCCCTGAGCAGATCAAGGCTGGGGTGGTATCTGACTACGGCATACCAGAGGCGGTGCTGGATCAGCGCGCCATCATGGAAGGCCACCAGCGCCAGGAAACGCGCGCCGCCGGCAAGCTGCTGGAAAGGTTATCGATGCTGACGCGGGCTGAAAGCCGCATCGCTTATATGTGGATGAACAACGTCGATCCACAAGCCGCAGCTTACCTGGAACAACAACTGCCGCCTGAGTCGGTAGAGGCCATGAAGGAAATCCGACAGTTCATTGACCAGATGTCGAAAGAGGCCGTCACGCTGGGGCAACTGACGCCGGAAGCCTATGCACGCAACAAATTGGCCTACCTGCACCGTAGCTACATCAAGCATACTGCGGAACTGACGACGGGCGAGACAAAAAGTCGCGCGCGCGCAATCACGGTTCTCGGCGACCAGTACAAGGGGCGCGGCATGACGGATGCTGTCAACATGGCGAAGATCAAGAGCGCCGCGCCAGAATGGTGGAACCGCAAACTCAAGGCGGGGCAGGCAGACAAGCAACTCAAGGGTGAGCAGTTCATTCGCCTTGAGCGGCGCGCGCATTCAGGTGAAGGCACGACTGTTCTACCCGGTATTGGTGACAGGTCAAAAGGGCGCCTGATGGAAGTCGCCTACTGGCCGGCGAGCGAGCCTATCCCGTCCAAACTCTCAACGTGGGATAAGGCGGGGACTTGGGAAGTCCGCGATACCAAGGGCGCGAACCTGGTTCTCTGGCGTGACTTTACCAAGCAGGAGCGCGAGACCATGGGTGAGATTGACGAAGTCCGCTACGCGATTGCCAAGACCCTGCACGGCATGATCCATGACGTTGAAACAGGGAAGTATCTGGAATGGCTGGCGCAAAATTACGCCAAGAAAGAGGGCGAGACAATCGACGGCACGATTGTCGAAGCCTCCGAGAGCATGTTGAATACCTTCAAGCCCGGTGATTTGGTGCGCGTGCCAGACACATTGATTCGGGGCACCCAGGTGAAGAAATACGGCGCACTGGCCGGCCGCTACCTGCCAGGCCCGATCTGGAACGACGTGCGTCAGGTGATGGCTGTGCGCCACGCGCCGCTTGGCGAAACATTTGCCAAGATTCAGCGGGCATGGAAGATCAGTAAGACGGCCTTGTCGTCAGCGGTGCACACGAACAACGTCATGGCGAACTTCGTCATGGCTGACTGGCACGATGTTACTGCCGGCCATGTACTCAAGGCGCTCAAACTGATGTCCTCAAAAGACGAAGCGGCGGCCGAGGTCATCGCGCG
>JAHFPK010000292.1 GCA_023266715.1 Hyphomicrobiales bacterium
AATGCTGGACGCAGCAGTCCGAAGGGCCTTGATGTTGCCGGCGTAGTCCGCACCCTTGAAGATGGATGAACCGGCAACCAGCACATTGGCACCAGCCTTGACCACCAAGGGCGCCGTCTCTGCCGTAATGCCCCCATCAACTTCAACGTCGATATTGCGGCCCGTCGTCATCTCGCGGACTTCGGAAATTTTGGCAAGCATGGCCTTGATGAAGGCCTGACCCCCAAAGCCCGGGTTCACGGTCATCACCAGAACCAGATCGATACGGTCCAAAACATGGGCAATGGCGGATGCGGGCGTTGCCGGATTGAGCGCCACGCCGGCCCGTTTTCCGAGAGCCCGGATGGTTTGCAGCGAGCGGTCCAGGTGCGGTCCAGCCTCGGCGTGAACCGTGATAATGTCGGCTCCCGCCTTGGCGAACTGCTCCAGATAGGGGTCGGCCGGAGCAATCATCAGATGCACGTCAAACAAACGTTTGGTGACCGGCCTGATGCACTGCATGACCGGTGCGCCAAAGGTGATGTTGGGCACGAAATGCCCATCCATCACATCGACATGCACCCATTCGGCGCCGCCCTGGTCAATCGCACGCACGTCATCACCCAGCTTGGAAAAATCCGCCGCCAGAATGGAAGGCGCGATGATCAGGGGCCTCGCCATTGGCTTAGAGCAATTTGCCCATGGCAACCGCCGTGTCACCCATGCGATTCGAGAAGCCCCACTCATTGTCATACCAGGTGAGAATGCGAACCAGGGTTCCTTCGATCACCTTGGTCTGGTCCATATGGAAGGTGGAGGAATTTGGATTGTGGTTGAAATCGATGGAGACATTGGGATCAAGGGTGAAACCAAGAATGCCCTTGAGCTTGCCTTCCGCCGCAGCTTTGATGGCCGCGTTGATTTCTTCAACCGTTGTTGCGCGCTTGGCGACGAACTTGAAATCAACCACCGAGACATTTGGTATGGGCACGCGGATCGAAGTTCCATCGAGGCGGCCTTTGAGTTCAGGAATGACCAGGCCTATGGCCTTCGCTGCACCCGTTGATGTCGGGATCATCGACATGGCCGCAGCGCGCGCCCGGTACAAATCCTTGTGCATCGTATCAAGGGTTGGCTGGTCGCCCGTATAGGCATGGATCGTTGTCATGAAGCCCTTGTCGATGCCGATGGCGTCATTCAAGACTTTGGCAACGGGTGCCAGGCAGTTCGTCGTACATGATGCGTTGGACACAATGATGTGGTCCTTGGTCAGCTTGTCGTGGTTGACGCCGTAAACCACGGTGAGATCAGCGTTCTCGCCGGGAGCGGAAATCAGCACGCGCTTGGCGCCAGCCTTTAAATGCGCCGAGGCCTTGTCCTTTGCGGTGAAAATACCGGTGCATTCCAGGGCGATATCAACGCCCAGTTCCTTCCACGGCAACTGTGCCGGATCCTTCACGGCGGTGACCTTGAATTTCTCCGTGCCGATGTTGATCATGTCGCCGGCAACCTTCACCTCATGGGGAAAGCGGCCATGAACTGAGTCGTAGCGCAGGAGATGGGCATTGGTTTCAACCGGGCCGAGATCATTGATGGCCACAACATCAATATCCTTGCGGCCCGATTCAAAGATCGCGCGCACGATATTGCGCCCGATACGACCGAAACCATTCACTGCGACACGAACCTTGGCCATTACTATCTCCGTTTCAAAAATTTGGGATCGCGGGTCTTATAGGGCATTTATCGCTTAGTGGAAGAGGTGCGCTCATCAAAAAAATGGCCCCCATGCGGATAAGCATGGAGGCCACCAGTCCAGGGAGGATTGCGAGGGAAATTTATTTCTTCTTTGGGGTCTTTGAGGCCGCGGCCTTTTTCTTTGCCGGAGTTGTGGGTACCATCTCATCAACCAGTACAGCAGCGCGCAACCAGTGGGCTTCGGCGCGTCCTTCCGGGCGGCCATCTTCTTCCCACATGCGGTAGGCCAAATCGGCAATACGCTGGTCACGCCCGGCAATCACGTTGTTCGCAAGATTCATTTTCACCACCATCGCTAGGAATTTGAGCAGATGGCAACCTTATGCCACAAAATGGTGCAATGCACAATAGAACGACCTGCGATGTTGCGTCGCAACATATTACGGTGGGGCTCTTTGATGGGCGAGAGGTGGAGGGGGATGCCTGGATGTGGCTCCTTGCCTTTGGAAAGAACGTTCTGAAAAGAATGGCGTGAAGCCACAGAGAACAGGCGCAGCGGTTTTGGCCTCAGGTTTGCACTTGCAGAGCCCCAGATCGTACGGTGTCCACCTCCAAGGCCGGAGGTGCCCTTCGGCTCCCCCGTGCTGCCGTGGCGGAACTGTCAGTTTGCCGCTGAGGTTGTTTAGCCATTGAAGGCGCTTGGGTCGTACTGCCCAAGGGTCTAGCCTGAAGCTCCCGGAGGACCGGGGCGCGTTAGTTCCCCAGCCCTGCAGGCGCTGCCCATGGTTCCGGCAATTTCGAGACGCTGTCGACACTGTCCCCTTGTAACTTTCCTTTCGCCACATCTGCTAAGCTGGGTGTCGCGGTGGCGGATGAGGGCCGCTAGGTTCGCTGCTCCAGCGCCAACAGCTTTGATTGCAAAATCTTGACTTATAGTAATTATACTATATCGTGGCCCCGATGAAATGGGAGAAGCGCTGCTACTTTGTCGGTCCAACCAAGAAAGTTCTTTCCGCCATGCCTGCCGAAGTCAAAAATGTTGTCGGCAACTCCTTGTACCTCGCTCAAATCGGCAAGGAGGCCGAGAATGTCAAAGCACTAAAGGGATTTGGCGGTCGAGGTGTCTTGGAAGTGGTAGAGGACTTCGACGGAAGTACGTATCGCGCTGTTTACACTGTGCGATACTCAACAGGTGTCTATGTGCTTCACGTTTTTCAGAAGAAGTCAAAATCCGGCATCGCCACACCGAAGCATGAAATTGAATTGATCAAGTCGCGGCTGATGGTTGCGGAAGCTCACTATCGCAATCTGCTGCAGCAAGGAGTTAGACATGACGAAACGCATTGAAGTTGAAGAGAGCAGCGGCAATATCTTTGCTGATTTGGGCTTGCCAAATGCCGAAGAACTGCTGCTCAAGGCGCAGATTGTTTCCGAGATCGCCGATGTGATGAAAAGCCGCAAACTCACCCAGAGCAAAGTGGCGGCGCTTACCGGAACGGCTCAGCCGGACCTGTCAAACCTCATGCGGGGGAGGTTCAAGGGATTTTCAGTGGAACGGCTGATGGTGATGTTGACGGGATTGGGCCGCGATGTAGAAATCACCGTGCGCCCTGCGCCGAAATCACGCAAACAGGGTGGCATAAGGTTCAAGCGGGCGGCGGCGTGAGAGAAACGAATTCACTTTGCTTGTAACTCTACTGTCGCCGCAATACCTATAAATTAGCTCTTGACAAGATAACTACTGCGACCCCAGTCGCCATTACACCTATCGGAATGAACTGTAGTGCACAATAGACGATTTGTCCTATGGACACATCAGGTCCGCTCAGACCGCTTTCCTTAAGCGCCTCTTGCCGTAGTTCAGTTGGCTTCTCTCCGGACCATTTCGGGCAACCCGCTTCAAGAGCGCGTCGGGTTTTGCCAGCCAATTTGGTATGAAAGCGATTTCCCCTGTGATGCGCTCTATTTATCCACCAATTAGCTGCGCCTATGAGTATAACTAGAATGCCGATCCACCAGTCACTTTGAGATCAGCGCCCCATCTTTCAATGCGAATCCAAGTATCACGGCAGCTGCTCCCGTTAAGAAGGAAGTTGCTGTAGATTGTCTTGTTTCGTGCTGCCGAGCCTGTGTGTACTGCTCCTTTAAATATTCCAATAGAAGC
>JAHFPK010000293.1 GCA_023266715.1 Hyphomicrobiales bacterium
TGAATTGTGAGACTTGATCCCCCTCACCTTCCCATTGCCAAGGCAATGGGCCCCTTCCTCTCCCCGCTGGGGCGCGGAAAAATTTGCGAGGCTGACAACAACGTTAGTCATCAATGGGCCTCGTCCCAATTCATCGCGGCGCGGGCATCAACCTGCAGGGGAACCGTGAGTTTCACCGCAGGCTCCGGCGCCCGTTCCATGACATGCTTCACCGCTTTCATCGTCGCTTCAACTTCACTATCGCGGCTTTCGAAAATCAACTCATCATGGACCTGCAGCAGCATTTTGGCCGATAGCTTGGCCCCATCAAGCGCCTCCTGCATGCGGATCATGGCGCGGCGGATGATGTCTGCGGCTGCCCCCTGGATAGGCGCGTTGATGGCAGCCCGTTCCATGAAGGCGCGTTCCGATGCGTTGGGCGAGGTAATGCGCGGGAAATGGCAGCGCCTGCCGAAGACGGTTTCCACATAGCCCTTGTCGCGGGCAAATTTCCTGGTTTCGTCCATGTAGGTCTTGATGCCCGGGAAACGGTTGAAATAAGTTTTGATATAATCGCCCGCTTCTTCCCGTGAGATTGACAATTGATTGGCCAGGCCAAACGCCGAAATGCCGTAAATGATGCCAAAGTTGATGGCCTTGGCCCTGCGGCGCACCGCACTGTCCATGCCTTTGATGGGCACGCCAAACATTTCACTCGCCGTCATCGCGTGAATATCAAGGCCGTCGGCGAAAGCTTTTTTGAGCTGCGGAATATCAGCCACATGGGCCAATACGCGAAGCTCGATCTGGCTGTAGTCGGCGCTGATAAGCTTGCTGCCCTGTGGTGCAATGAAGGCCGTGCGGATGCGCCGGCCTTCTTCGGTGCGCACCGGGATATTTTGCAAATTGGGATCCGACGATGACAGCCGGCCCGTGGATGTTGCTGCCATGGCATAGCTTGTGTGCACCCGGCCCGTGGTGGGGTTGATGAAATTGGGCAGGGCATCCGTATAGGTCGAGCGCAGTTTTGAAAGCTGCCGCCAATCCACCACGCGGCGCGCCAGCTCAATGCCCTGGGCGGCCAGATCTTCCAGCGCATCTGAATCGGTGCTCCAGGCCCCCGTGGCGGTTTTACGCCCGCCGGGCAGGCCCATTTTGCCAAAGAGAATATCGCCCAACTGCTTGGGCGAGCCGATGTTGAAGCGCTCGCCTGCAAGTTCGTGGATTTGTGCCTCGATCTTGCCTTGGCCATTGGCAAATTCATTGGAGAGCTTGGCCAGCACATTGCGGTCCACCAGAATGCCCTCATGCTCCATGGCTTCAAGCACCGGGATGAGCGGGCGCTCAAGCGTCTCATAGACCGTGACCTTGCGCTTTTTGAGCAGGCGCGGCTTCAGCAATTGCCAGAGGCGAAGCGTCACGTCGGCATCTTCGGCTGCATAGGCCGTGGCGCGATCCAGTGGAACCTGTGCAAATGAGATTGAGGATTTTCCGGAGCCCGCAACTTCCTTGAAGCTGATGGGCTTGTGTCCCAGATGTTTCTCCGACATTTCATCCATGCCATGGCCGTTCTCGCCCGATTCCATGGCGTAGGAAATCAGCATGGTGTCATCGATGGGGCGGATATCCGTGCCATAGCGCCGCAACACCTGCAGGTCATATTTCAGGTTCTGGCCGATTTTCAAAACTGCAGGATTTTCGAGCAGGGGCTTGAGATGAGCAATGGCTTCTTCAAGCTTGATCTGGCCGGCGATTTTCTCCGAGCCAAACAATCCGCCGCCTTCGCCCACATGGGCCAAGGGAATGTAGCAGGCCTTGCCGGGCTGGATTGAAAGCGAAACGCCGACGAGTCCGGCTTGCATGGAATCGAGCGAATCCGTTTCCGTATCAACGGCCACGACGCCTTGCTCGGTTGCTTCGGCAATCCAGCGGTCCAGTGCTTTCAATGTACTGACTGTTTCATAATTCGCATGGACAAAAGGAATGGCAAGCAGGGCCTTCTCCGCATCCTCATCAACGATTGTCTCTGCCTGCGGCGTTGCTTTCGCAGGCGAAGGTTTATCTGTTTTCTTTTGCTCCGTTGCAGGTGGCGTTTCTTCGCCTTCCGGCGGCCAATACTTGACTTCAATTGCTGCCGGTTCAATGGCTGAACTGTCAGCTTCCAATTCGCCGGCAATCTTCTTGGTGAAACTCACAAACTCCAGGGCTTTCAAAAATCCAATGAGATCGGAGGCCTTCGGCGTATCCACCGCAAAGGAACCAATTTCGCGTTCAACCGGAACCTTGTCTTCCAGCGTGACCAGTTTTTTTGACAACCGCGCCTGTTCGGCAAATTCAATCAGGTTTTCACGGCGCTTCTGCTGCTTGATTTCGGAAGCACGCGCTAGCAGCGTTTCCAGGTCGCCATATTCGGTGATGAGTTGCGCCCCCGTCTTGACGCCAATGCCGGGAACCCCCGGCACATTGTCAACGCTGTCTCCGGCCAAGGCCTGCACATCGACAACCTTGTCGGGCTTCACCCCAAATTTTTCCAGAACCGCCTCTTCGCCAAGCTCCTTGTCCTTCATCGTGTCAAGAAGGGTGACGCCTTTACGCACCAGTTGCATGAGGTCCTTGTCCGACGACACGATCCGGCAGGTGGCCCCGACTTCCACCGCCTGCCTGGCATAGGTGGCGATCAGATCATCGGCTTCGTAATTGGCCTGTTCAACGCTTGCCACATTAAAGGCCCGTGTGGCCTGCCTGATCAGATCGAATTGCGGGCGAAGATCGGCAGGGGGCTCCGGCCGGTGCGCCTTGTATTCCGGATAAATGTCATTGCGGAACGTTTTCGATGATTGATCGAAAATCACCGCAAGATGGGTTGGCTTTTCGTTGGCCCGTGTTTCCTTCAGCAGCTTCCACAGCATGTTGCAGAAGCCCTGCACGGCTCCAACCGGTAGGCCATCGCTCTTGCGTGTGAGCGGTGGAAGGGCGTGATAGGCGCGGAAAATATAACCGGAGCCATCAACGAGATAGAGATGGTCCCCGGGCTTCAGGCTGCTGGAATGTGGCATGACCGCCACTATGCCATTGGGCAGGCCGGGATTCCAGTCTTGCTCACTGGGGCCTGCGGAAAAGCAGGGATAACTTTGTATGCCGTGTGGCCCAGAACAAAAGGATTGGCTCCACCACGCCGGCATGGGACAGCTTGCCGGGACAGTCGCAAAAATCCTGCCATTGCGAATACACTTAGGCTTGGGCTATAGCTGGCCAGTTCAAGGCCAAAGCACCCGTAGCTCAGATGGATAGAGCGCTGCCCTCCGAAGGCAGAGGCCAGGGGTTCGAATCCCTTCGGGTGCGCCAATAATCATGAAATAATCAAGCATGGTTATTTGGTTCATTTATCCCCGCGGCTTTGAGTGTTTTCTCTTGAATATAGCGCTGCAAGACGGGCTGTCATGCAATTGTGATGTTCATGTCCGAGGGGACCGTTCCCGAGACACCTCAAGGGGGGATGATGCGAATCCTGATCGTAACCGATGCCTGGCCGCCGCAGGTTAATGGTGTTGTTAGAACAATCCAGACTGTCGGCCGCGACTTGGGAAGGCGTGGCCATGATGTGCGCTTTATCACTCCGGAGGGCCACCGGACCTGGGCTATCCCCTCATACCCGGAAATCAAGTTGAGCTTGGTGGGTTCATCGGCGATTGGCGCGGAAATTGATGCAATCAAGCCAGACGCCATTCACATCGCAACCGAGGGTCCCTTGGGCTGGGCCGCAAGGCGCGCCTGTATCCGTCGAGGGCTTCCCTTCACGACAAGTTTTCACACCCGCTTTGCTGAATACAT
>JAHFPK010000294.1 GCA_023266715.1 Hyphomicrobiales bacterium
TGACTGATGTCTATGCTGCCGTCATTCCGACGGTTGCCTTCAAACCTGGCGTGCATGTCCACTATCAGGAAACTGTGCTGCCCATCAAGGACGGCCTGCCCAAGCAGAAGGATGTGCCGAAGGAAATGGGCGGTTCTGGCGTGCTGTTGCCGGAATAGACCCTGCACAGCGTCAAAGTGTTCCTTTCGCTTGAGCTGCATGAGGGCGATCAGGTCACAAATCCGGTTAATCCGGCGACACGCGATCATACGGCTGGCTGACTGCTCAGGCCGATCCCCGCTTCTTGCCCGTAACTTCAATTTCTATTTTCATGCGCGGATCGGCCAATCCGGCCACGAACATCGTCGCCGCAGGGCGAACATCTCTGAGAAATTTCTTCAGTATGGGCCAGCAGGATGGAAAGTCCTCCGCGCTTGGTAAAATATAGTGAACGCGGACAATGTGCTCCAGGCCAAATCCTGCTTTCTCCATAGCCGTCTTGATGTTGAGAAAGGTTTGTTCTGTCTGGGCTGCTATATCTTCGGAAATTTCCATGGTGGTGTAATTGAAGCCCGTAGTGCCCGAGACGAAAATCCAATCGCCCTCTACCACTGCGCGGGAATAGGCCATTTCGGTCTCAAATTTTGAGCCGGAGGATACGAGTTTTCTGGTCATCCGGTTTTCTCCATCATCAATACACCAAGCTATTCGAAAAGGTCACCCCATTCCAGCTTGCGGGCCCGCTTGTATTCCGCCTTGTCGCGTCTCGCAATGCTTTGCCGAACTAGGCCATTTTCGGTGCACAGCTTGAACCTGGTTTCAGCTTTGGTTTCTATGGGTCGAGCAAGGATGCGCGCACCTTCCAAAGCTACAGGCTGGCGCGAGACAATCACATAACTGAATTTTTCATCCTCAAAGGGAACCGTAGCCCTCTTGGCATGCATATGTTCGCGGCTGCGCGCGAGCCTGACGGAAAAGTGACACCAGTCAGGGGTCAAGACGGGACAGGGTTTCATGTGGGTACAGGGAGCGATGAGATGTGCGCTCTCCGCCATCGGCGTGGCGCGTGCATGTTGTATTCTCGCAAAACCGTGGGGAGTGCCGGGCTCTATGATAAGAAGCGCATTCCTGGTGGCCTGCCAAAGGATGCTGGCCGCCTCAGCTGCTTTCCCAACGGGCAATTCTGCAAGGGCATAGGCTGCCACAACCAAATCGGCAGATATGTTCCGGGGCAGATTGCTGATGTCAACGTTTAATGCCCTCGCCTGCTGTAGTGCCGGGGAAGCACTTTGGGCAGCAAGGCTGCCGGCCAACTTCAAGAACTGCTTATTATTGTCCAGAAATGTGACGAGCGGCATATCGGGAAAGGCTTCTGCCGCGGCCCACCCTCCAGTACCCGGCCCTGAACCCGCATCAAGCATAGATTGCGGCGTAAATTGCGGATATCGTCTGGTGAGTTCAGCCAGGCAGAAAGCCACCGCCGCATAGGTCGCTGGCAGCCGGGCCACGAGATAGGCGCTAAAATCCATCGCACTATCCGAATGACCGCCTTGTCGATAACGCTCCGACAGGCGCGCGGCGCCTTCGACCAGCGACCCGGTCCTGCTTTCGGCCAGATAATTCTGAATGGCTGCATTCAAGCCTGGTGGGATGGCATTCATGAATGGACGAATTCCCGCAATTTTATATGGTTAACTGCCCACTGTTTGAGCATAAAATGGCGCCCCGGAGTAAGGTTAAATCTTTACCGTTCCGATAGTTACAAGTGGATTCAAACCTTCGATTGATTGATGTTAAACGAGAAAAATGAGTTGGCCCTGGTTTTGCATATTAATCACTGCAATCAGTTCAGGCCTCGGTTTCGAACGATTATGAACATGGCCTGTCTCTTAATGATACGGGCTTTGGACCTTACGTGCCTGCAGATTTCGTTTTTGTCAGTAAGACCAGTGAGATGAAAGAATTCAGCGAACTCCACTTCACAATCATAGGTGGTTTTGCTGAACGTTCTGGGGGCTACAATCTTATGACAGGTTTTGACCCGAAGGAGAACAACGTGATTCCAAGACACCTCGAACATACTGGACAACCTTTAGGTCGTGTTTTTCCATTTGGCTCGGGGGAGGAAACGGCGACCAAGCCTGGTACTGCAGGCGAGCAAGGCGTTTCGCAAAACCCTACCGCTCAAAACCGGGCTGCCTCCAAACCGGCAAAATTGATGCCGCTTGAGAAACCACTGGCTGGCATGAAGTACACTGAATCGGTGCTGAGCAAGAAGGTATTGGACGCCCTGGCGGAAGATATAGATCCGGCAAAATCTCTGGCGGATATTCGCCGTGTCCTGGTTGGTCCTACGCGCCGCCTGCATGAAGCCAGAATGGAAGAAGTCATCGCAATTCTGGAAGAGTCTGATCGCATTGCCCAGCAGGCTCTAGGTTCGCTTGAAAAGCGCTACAACGATCTGGCGCGCTCCAGCGAAAGGCTGTTCGCTGAGTCCGATGAGACGCAGCGTAAAATGCAGGAGCAGTCCGTCCGTCTGGGTTCGGAGCTGCAAAAAAACCTCGATACCCAGCAGCAGATGCTGTCTGAGATGTTTCTCGCGTTTGACGCACAGTTGGAAAAGCTGACCGCCGAGTTGAACCAGAAAGTTGATGCGCTCGCCGCAAAAAACAATCAGGACAATCAAACGCTGGCCGCCGATCTCGCCATGCGCATTGACGAACTGGCCGCAACGACTCGCGCCGACAACGACAAGATTGCGGCGGTCTTCGAAGCCCGTCTGACGAGATCGGAAGCGCACGCGGATAAGGAAAACCGCCGGCACATTGAAGTCTTCGCAGACGGCTTTTCGGAAATCGCCGACCGGCTGCTGGCGCTCCGCGGCATCCAGTCAAGCTAACGCCAATCAGGGGCAGCATGCACTCTAAAGGCTGCTCCGATCACCGCTTTTCCGAGGGATGGTGGGCGATGAGAGACTCGAACTCCCGACATCTTCGGTGTAAACGAAGCGCTCTACCAACTGAGCTAATCGCCCTCTGCGCGCCTCATTAGCAATCCGTGCGGGCAAGTGCAAGCAAATGATCAGCAGCTTCAATGACGCGTGGCAAGAGCTAGCCGGAAGCAGTTATCGAGGCGGATTGAGCCATCAGACTGGACACTGGAACGAAGCGCATCTTCAACGCCACTCCGTACGCACTCTTCGCCTGAATGCATAATGGCGCGAGCCGATGCCGACATGATAGCGCGCACTGCAATACCGATATCGGCGAATTCAAGTGCTACTGAGATCTCGCTGACATTCTTCGGGATGAGCCCCGCCTGCACCATCAGGTCCTCAATCACGCCCGGCGCGGTCAATGGCAAGGGCGGTGGCGCATTGGCAGATGGGGGCGGCAACAGGGCGAAGACCGCAGGCATTACCTTGGTGAGAAGGTCGCAGTCTTCCCTTCTGCCCCAAACCAGCATGGCCACGGTTCCGTTCCTTCGGCAAACCCGGCGTGCCTCGGCAAGGGCGTTCACCAGGCTGCCCGCGAACTGGAATGAATTTACGCCCGTCACAACATCGAAACGCTCATCGGCAAAGGGCAGTTCCTCCATTTCGCCGACTACGATTCCGGCCCCGGGCAATCGCCTGCGGGCGATGGCGACCAGGGCCGCAGCCCCGTCCAGTCCTGTGACATCGGCGCCACGCTGACGGGCAAGCACCAAGGCTCCACCCGCACCACAGCCAACGTCCAGCATACGGGAACCGCGATGGACATTGGCGCCGTCGAGAACCGCCTTAAACACAGGGTTCCATGCAGGCT
>JAHFPK010000044.1 GCA_023266715.1 Hyphomicrobiales bacterium
TTTCCTCGCCATTGGCCTGCAGCCATTTTTCGGCGGCAAAGCGACCCTTATGCGCGTTGGCAAACACCAGTTCCCCGCTCGAATTACGAAACGCTGCATTGGCCGCCGTTCGTTCGATCAGAATATCGGGGAAACTGCTGAACTGCGCCATGATGATTCCAGAAAACAACAGGGCGCAGCCGCCATATTTTGCCTGGCGGCTGGACAGGCACAGAATTGCGGCACCTAGCGCCAGTATAATTGCGCTGGTCAGCGGCAGTTGAGGAATAACGCGTTGCGCACCTGGCAAAGCCGCTACTCCATCAGAAATGGAAATCACCATTTCAAGCCCCTTGCCCAGTGCCGCAAGGGGCCAGGCTTCCAGCCCCAGGGGCATCAGTGCAACACTCAGAACGGCAAAGGGCATCACGGCAAGGCTGACAACAGGAATGGCCAGGCCATTGGCCAGGACGCCATAGGGCGCAAGCCTGCCGAAATGATAGGCCGCAGGAATGGATGAAAAACTGCCAGCCACCAGGGTCGTCAGAATTGAAGCCAGCGCGATATTGAAAATTCTGCGGGCGTAGAAAACCTTCCTGCTCTCGATCCGATAATCGCGCTCTGGGTTCGGCCGGTTCCAATACTCAAAGAAGGCCGCAAGGCCCATGACCGCCATGAAAGACATCTGGAAGCTTGCCTGTATTGCTGACTCTGGCTGCAGTATGAGGATCAACAAGGCAGCCAACGCCAAGTTTCGGAGAGATATGGCGGGCCTGTCCACTATGATCGCCAAGAACACCACGGCCAACATGATGTAGGAGCGCTGGGTTGCCGCCCCGGATCCTGCCAACAGCATATAGGCAAAGCCAAAAATCAATGCGGCCCCTGCCGCCCACTTCTTAATGGGCCAGCGCTGGGCAATTGCGGGGAAAAGCGCCAGGAAAGCCCTGACAATCCAAAACACGCCGCCGGCAGCGAGAGACATGTGCAATCCGGAAATTGAAAGAATATGGGCAAGCCCTGATATCTGCAGGCTTTTATTTACGTCCTTGGGGATGGAGGCGCGCTCGCCGGTTATCATGGCTTCGGCGAAGGCAGCAATGGTGCCTTTCAGATGCTGGCGAATGCGGCTGCCAATTTCCTGCCGCAAGTCGGTCAAGAGACCGGAGAGCCAGAGGGTGGCGGATGTTGTGCTGCCAAGCACATCTATTTTTGAGGTAATTCGGCCAGTGCCGCCAATGCCTTCAAAATATAATTGCCTGCCATAATCGAAACCGCCGGGCATGGCGGGCGAGGCAATCGGACTAAGCCTTGCCTTGAAGGCAATTCTGGCGCCAATTACCGGTTCACCATTCTTGATTGAATTCGACAGGCGTAAACGCCGCGGCAATTGGACCGTGGTCATACCTTCTATTTCATTGGGCTGGAGAATGATGGTGCTCCGCCTTTCCGAGGCGCGCTGCACATCCCGCACAATGCCGCTCACGATAATTTCATTTGTTGTTGCCTTCAGCAGCGGCGTTGCAATCATTTCGGAGCGGAATTTCGTCAAGACAAAGCCACTGACAAGAATTGCCAGAAGCAGCATTCCGTTGCGCGTATGCGCTTTCCAAAACAAAATGACGGCCACAACCGTGAAAAAACCCGTCAGTACGATAGTCGGCTCCTGGGGGAGCGCAAAGTAGATCCAGATGCCGAATGCGAGCGCAACGGGAGCCCAGAGAACAGTGGCTCCGCGCTGTGCTTCCCACACTTCCTGCAGCTTGCCCGCCACCCTTGCGCCCCTCTTACGCGCCCCAAGAGCTTGTGCTAATTGCCTTGTCCCAAGCCTTCGGGCACCATCCCCACCACCAGCCTACAAGGAAAACGGTGTTCATGTCATCGCCCGTCGTTACACGCTTTGCCCCCTCGCCCACCGGCTATCTGCATATCGGTGGCGCACGCACGGCCCTATTCAATTGGGCCTACGCCAAACATAACAATGGCAAGATGCTGTTGCGCATTGAGGACACGGACCGCGAGCGTTCAACCGATGCGGCAATCGACGCCATCATTTCTGGCATGACATGGCTGGGATTGACCTGGGACGGGGATGCGGTGTCCCAATACGCAAGAGCTTCCCGCCACCGTGAAGTGGCGGAACAGCTCATGGCCTTGGGCCACGCCTATCATTGTTATTGCAGCCCGCAAGAACTGGAGGCCATGCGGGCAAAAGCCGAGGCAGAGAAGCGCCCTATTCGCTATGATGGAACCTGGCGCGACAGGGACCCAAAGGATGCACCCGCAGGCGTAAAACCGGTCATTCGTTTCAAGTCGCCACAAGAAGGCGAAACGATCATCCAGGACAACGCCCAGGGCCGTGTGGTATTTGCCAACAGGGACTTGGATGATCTCATCATCCTGCGTTCCGATGGCAATCCCACCTATAATCTATCCGTGGTGGTTGATGACCACGACATGGGTGTGACCCATATCATTCGCGGCGTCGATCATCTCACCAATGCGGCGCGGCAAACGCAAATCTACCTCGCCATGGGATGGACCGTGCCAAACATGACCCATGTTCCACTCATTCACGGCCCGGATGGAGCGAAGCTCTCCAAGCGCCATGGAGCGTTGGGTGTTGAGGCTTACCGGGCCATGGGTTATCTGCCCGCGGCCTTGCGCAATTATCTCGCGCGGTTGGGGTGGAGCCATGGCGATGACGAAATTTTTTCCACGGCGCAACTGGTGGACTGGTTTGAACTCGGCAATATCGGAAAATCAGCGGCGCGATTTGATTTTGCCAAGCTTGAAAACCTCAATGGCCATTACATCCGCCACATGGATGATGCCGAATTGCTCCGAGAGCTGATTGCTTTTCTTCCCCATACGGAAGGCGGCGCTGAACTGCTTGGCAAGCTGGATGACATCAAACATGCGCAACTAAAGAAGGCCATGGCTGGTCTTAAGGAACGGGCCAAGACTTTGGTTGAACTCAAGAATGGCGCGGCTTACCTGTTTGCCGCGCGCCCTCTCACAATGGACGAAAAGGCCAGGCAGATTATCGCTGACGGCGGCAAGGCTGCCTTGCGGGAATTGTTGCCCGTTCTGGAGACTTGCAGTGAATGGTCAGCGCCCCTCATCGAAACCGCCGTCAAGGCCTATGCGGATCAGAAAGCCATAAAACTGGGCAAGTTGGCGCAACCTTTACGCGCGGCGCTCACCGGAACGTCAACCTCGCCTCCCATCTTCGATGTGCTGGAGGTTTTGGGCCGTGATGAATCCTTTGCACGAATTAAAGATCAGGCGATTTGACCTTCTTGCTGCGCTGCAATAAGCTCATATCATACAAATTAAGAGGTCCTTGATGACTGACGCAGCAAATTCGGCGAAGCTTTCCTATCAGGGGAAAACCTTTGATTTGCCGGTGAAAAAGGGCACGCTTGGGCCCGATGTGATCGACATCAGCAAGCTCTACGGGGACGGCAAAGTCTTCACCTTCGATCCCGGTTTCACCTCAACGGCGGCCTGCGAATCCAAAATAACCTATATTGACGGCGATGCGGGTGTTCTGCTGCACCGTGGCTATCCTATTGACCAGCTTGCCGAGAATGGCGACTTTATCGAGACCTGCTATCTGCTCTACTACGGCGAACTGCCGAACCAGGCGCAGCGCCGCTCATTCGAGCATGCCATCACCCATCACACGATGATCCACGAGCAGATGGCCCGCTTCTACCAAGGCTTCCGGCGCGACGCGCACCCCATGGCAGTCATGGTCGCCGTGGTCGGCGCCATGTCGGCGTTCTACCATGACTCAACGGATATCAATGATCCGCGCCAGCGCGAAATCGCTTCCCACCGGATGATTGCCAAGCTGCCGACGATCGCGGCCATGGCCTACAAGTATCACATCGGCCAGCCCTTCGTTTATCCACGCAATGATCTGAGCTACGCCGCCAATTTCCTGCACATGTGCTTTGCGGTGCCTTGCGAGGAGTACAAGGTGAACCCCATCCTGGCGCGGGCCATGGACCGCATTTTCATCCTGCATGCGGATCATGAACAGAATGCCTCGACCTCAACAGTGCGGCTCGCGGGATCCTCGGGCGCCAATCCCTTCGCCTGCATTGCAGCTGGCATCGCCTGCCTTTGGGGGCCGGCCCATGGCGGGGCCAATGAGGCTGCCCTTAATATGCTGGGCGAAATCGGCACTGTCGACAAAATTCCGGTCTTTATCGAAAAGGTGAAAGACAAGAATTCGCACATGCGGCTGATGGGTTTTGGGCACCGGGTGTATAAAAACTATGATCCGCGCGCCAAAATCATGCAGCAGACGGCCCATGAGGTTTTGACCGAGCTTGGCATCAAGGATGATCCGCTTCTTGATGTGGCGCGGGAACTGGAGCGCGTTGCCCTGAACGACAAGTATTTCACTGACCGCAAGCTCTATCCCAATGTGGATTTCTATTCCGGCATCATCCTGCGCGCTTTGGGCTTCCCCACATCCATGTTCACTGTGCTCTTTGCGCTGGCCCGCACCGTGGGCTGGATTTCCCAGTGGAAGGAAATGATCGAAGACCCAAGCCAGCGTATTGGCAGGCCGCGCCAGCTTTATGACGGCCCCCTGAAGCGCGACTACATTCCGATCAGCAAGCGCGGGAAGTAAATAGGGCTCAGCGCTCATTCATCAGCATTGCGCCGATCTCCGCTTCGGCGACTTTCTTGCCATCAACGTGAGCTTCGGCCCAGTATTTCCACACCGGAGCCCGTTTGTTGGAAAGCTTGACGTGGAAGTGCACGACGTCACCTGGAAGCACGGGTTTTCTGAAGCGCGCCTTGTCTATCGACATGAAAAACACCAGCTTGCCCGCATGCTCATCGCCCAGATGATTTAGCACCAGGGCGCCTGCGGCCTGGGCCATGGCTTCAACCAGCAAGACGCCCGGCATCACCGGCTTGCCGGGAAAATGGCCCTGAAAGAATGGCTCATTGATGGTGACATTCTTGATGGCGGTGCCGGATTCCTCGCCATCCATATCAATCATCTTGTCAATGAGGAGAAATGGATAGCGGTGTGGCAGCAACTTCATGATGCGGGCGATATCGGCGCTCATCAGGGTTTTTGCCGGGGTTTCTTCAGTCATGTTGCCATTCCCATAAGGATCGGACGGCCTTGGGAGCCGTCCGATTGACTTTAGCAGCGCAATTCCAAAGGTCTAGAAGCGTGTTCCAATGGAGAAACGGAACCATTCCTCATCATCATACTTTGCCTTCAATACGGGATAGGCCAGTTCGAAGCGCAAGGGGCCAAAGGGCGACTGCCAGATGAGACCAGCACCGACGGAGGCGCGGAAATCCATGGTGTCAAATACAGTACAATCGTGGCTGCCAGAACAATCGCCAGTGCCGCTGGCAATGCTATCTTCTGGCGTACCAAATACCGTACCGAAGTCACTAAACGCGGCTCCCTCAATGCCCCAGGCTTCCGGCATGCCGACGGGGAAGGTCAATTCGGCAGTGCCTATGGCATAGCTCTGGGCGCCAATAGCATCGGTATCGCCGTCGTTGCCAACTTGCCTTGGCCCTACGCCCGATTGGGCAAAGCCGCGAAATGTATCAGCACCCTTGAAGAAGCGATCCTGAAGCGGAACATCAGTGCCATTGAAGGCTTCAATGTGGCCCGCGTTGCCTTCAAGTTTCAGGACAATCGATTCCTCATAGAGTGGAATGAAATACCAGCCATGGGCCTCAAGGCGGCCAAAATAGGCATCACCGCCAAGACCCGCGATTTCGGACTCAAGCTGGCCCCTGAACCCCAGTGTTGGACGGGTCGGGTTATCGAGATCATCCCAGGTATAGGAAGCACCAACTGATGATTTCAAGCTCGAGCCTTCCTGCGCAATGATCGCAGGCGAAGAACTAGATTTATCAATGCCGCCAACGTCACGATAGGCCAGTGTATATTTCAGGCCGATCGTGGAAAATTCATCGAGCTTGAACCCAGTGCGCAAAGCACCACCGATATTGCTGGACTCATAGTCAGACGTTGACGTGCTCTGTGTTTTCGTTGCAAAGAGATCAATACCGGCTGAAATCGGCATGCCCATGAAATAGGGTTCGGTGAAACTGAAATCGACCTGCTGCCGCTTGAAGCTCAAGGTCGTATTCAGTTTCACATACTGTCCTCTGCCCAACAGGTTGCGCTCGGTCAATTCAACTGATCCGACGACCTGTTCGGTTGAAGAGTAGCCAACCGAGAAGCTGATCTTTCCGGTGGACTTTTCAGTGACAAGTACGATGAGATTGATTTTATCGGGGGCGGAGCCCTCTTCTTCCTGAAACTCTATTTTCTCAAAGAAATCGAGAGCTGTCAGGCGGCGGCGCGCGCGCTCGATAAGGGTCCGGTTGAATGCATCCCCTTCATATATGAGCAATTCGCGGCGGATAACTTCATCGAGCGTGCGTGTATTGCCTTCAATGATAATCTGCTCAACATAGGCACGGCGGCCCTCAACGATGTTGTAGCTGATATTCAGGGTGCCCTGACCGACATTGCGATCCACCTTGGGTTCAACCTTGGCAAAGACAAATCCTTGCCTGCTGGCTTCAAGCGTCAGGTTCTCAGCGGTCCTCTCAACCTTGGTCGCATTGTAATCGTCGCCAACACTGGTTTTGATAACTTCTTTCAGTTTTTCCGGATCCAAATTGGTATTGCCGATGTTTACCGCAACATCCGCTATTTTGTAGTGTGGGCCTTCCTCAACTGTGAAGGCAATTTCGAAATAGTCACCGTTTGGCGAAAGTTGCGCCTCAGCAGAAATTATATTGAAATCCGCAAAGCCATGTCTCAGGTAATGACGGCGCAGAAGTTCCTTGTCATATTCCAGACGGTCCGGATCGTAGGTGTCGTTCCTTTGGAAAAAATTCCACCAGCTGTGTTCCTCTGTGCCAATGATGGAACGCAAGGCACTGTCGCTAAAGGCTTCGTTGCCCGTGAAACTAATGGTTTTGACCGTGGTTTCGGAACCTTCGGTTATTTCAAAAACCAGATTAACACGATTTTCAGGCAGGCGAATGAGCTTTGGGGCCACGCGCACATTGTAATAGCCGGTTTTTTGATAAAGCGCCAACACACGCTGAGTATCGCTTTGCACGCGCGCCTTGGTGAAAATCATCCGTTCACGGACTTCCACTTCCTTGGCCAGCGCCGCGTCATCAATCTTGCTGTTGCCTTCGAAATTGACCTGATTGATCAGTGGGTTCTCTTGCAGTTTGATGACCAAGGTGCTGCCACGCTGGAACATTTGAACATCAGAGAAAAGTCCGGTCTGAAACAGGACCTTGATTGACTCGTCAATTTTCTCCGGATCGAATTCATCACCCCGTGAAAACTGCAAATAGGAAAATACAGTTTCCGCCTCAACCCGCTGATTGCCTTGAATGGTGATCTGAGCGATGGTTTCGGCATAGGCCTGCGATGTCCAACTGCTCGGCGATGCCACTGGCACAACGCAGGACAGGACGAGGGTCAACACTGTCACACAGAGAAATTTAATACGCATCAAATTAAAGACCATTCTTCACTAGATTTAACCGTCCCGCAAATCACCAACACCCGCTGCGTGTTTTAACGTCTTTCAACTGCTTTGCAAATAAAAGATAGTCCTAATTTCAGCTCCCAACCATCATTGCAAAAAGCCTTGTCAAATCGTTCCAAAAACCAAAGGCCATCAACATTGCAACGAGCGATAAACCTACTCTAAAGCCCCATTCCTGCGCTTGCTGACCCAGGGGTTTACCCAACACTGTTTCAATGGCGTAATAAACCAAGTGTCCACCATCCAGCATAGGGATAGGAAATAGGTTAATAAGCCCAACACTCACTGACAAAAACGCGACGTAGGTCGCGAATCGCATGATCCCGGAGGAGGCAGCATCGCCTGCCCCCTTGGCTATGGAAATAGCGCCGCCAATTTGCTTTGAACTTTCATCTCCAGTTATCAATTTGCCGAGGTACTTGAATGTGATCGATATGATACGACCAGTTTCTTCGACGCCCCGGCTTATTGCGGCTAAGGGTGAAAGACGCTGAGCACTTGATGCTCCCGAGTCCGCGGCGCGCTGAACGCCGAGGAGGCCTATTTTAATGGTTCCCCCGAAACCATCCGACTCTATTTTGATATCGGGGACCAATTGAAGAGTTAGAACTGTTCCCTGACGGTCAATAACGACGGTTAGTTGTTCACCGCCCCGGGTCCAAATAGCCTGCTGTAATTCACTAAAGCTCGCAATTTTTTGACCATCAACTGCCGTAAATAAATCACCAGGCTGGATGCCAGCCTTTTCGGCGGCCGTTCCAGGAAGCACTTTTTCAACCCGCGCTTCATTCATAGGGATGCCAACGAGCATAAACACGCTGGCAAATATCGCGACCGCGAGAAGGAAATTGGCAATGGGGCCGGCGGCCACCACAGCAGCGCGGCGCCAAACCGGTTTCCCATGAAAATTGCCGGAAGAGCGGATTGTTGAGGCTTCAGGGGCTGCTTGCGGAAGGCTCGTCGGATTGGCATCCCCCTCAAATTTCACGTAGCCGCCCAACGGCAACCAGCAAATTTTCCAACGGGTGCCATGCCGGTCATTCCAACCGTAGATTTCACGACCGAAGCCGATTGAAAAAACCTCCACGGTAATGCCGCACCAGCGCGCTACCAGGAAGTGACCAAGCTCGTGAATAAAAACGATAATCGTGAGGGCGACCAGGAAGGGAAGAAGATAGCCAAAGGGCATCTGTATATAGTTCAGAAAATCCATGGATTGTTCCACCTCTCCCCGAACCATATTCAGACGTTTTTGCCTGAATTACGCAAGTCCGACACACGTCTCGCAGGCTTGTTCCAGCGCGATCTTGTGATTCACCCTTTATTAACCACACAAGCGGGTATTTAAGTCAACATTTCGGCAAAATATGGTTACCAGTGTAGCAATCCGGGCGCAGCACCAAGCCCTTGATCGTGAAAAAGGCCAATTAATGCAGCTACGACGGCTACGGCTATAAGCCCGTCAACGCGGTCGATCACCCCACCGTGGCCTGGAATGATGGCACCAGCGTCCTTAACCCCATGAAATCGCTTAAGGGCTGATTCGAAGAGGTCCCCGCCCTGCTCCACGACAGCCATGCCGCCCGCCAAAACGGCAAGGGCAAAAATGCCGTTCAGGTCGGTTGTATAGGCAAAAACAATTGAAGCTAGTGCACTTCCTGCCACAGCTCCGCCGAGGCCGGCCCAGGTTTTTTTGGGAGAGATTACCGGAGCAAGTTTTGGCCCTCCAATAATGCGGCCAGCAAAATAGGCGAAACTATCGGCAGCCCAAACAATCAGAAAGATCCAAAGTATGGCGGCAAAGCCATAGTCGGGATCGTTGCGCAGGAGGATGAACGCAATTGCCGGAAATCCCACATAACAAATTCCGAGATAGCTCCATGTACTGGAAACGGATTTCCCAAATCGGACCAAAATTCCAGACAAAAGTGCAAGTCCTAAAATTGCGAGGAGCGCAATTTCTGCACCAAACAGATTTGGGAGTATTGTGCCACAGAGAGCGCTTGCCAGATGCAAGATGTATTGAGCGAGATTTTTGGGATGGACAATTTGGGTCCACTCATGGGCAATCAATGTGGTTAGCAGCAGCACAAAACCCGTGAACCACATACCATCGAACCAGGCGCAGGCGACCGCTAAGGGAATGAGAATTAGCGCGGATGCCGTTCTTGTTCCAAGGTCGCCCCATTTTGCGGGATTCACCGAGCTCACGCGCTTTGCGCTTCGATGCCGCCAAAGCGACGGTCGCGCGAGTTGAAATCATCTAGGGCGCGAGCAAATATTTCGTGGGAAAAATCAGGCCAGAACTCATCAACAAAAACAAACTCCGTATAGGCGCATTGCCATAAAAGGAAGTTTGATATGCGTTGTTCGCCGCCGGTGCGGATGAGGAGGTCGGGGTCTGGGATTCCGCTGGTATCCAAATTCTGCGAAATCAGTTCGGGCGAAATATCCGCCGCGGAAATTTCACCGCTCGCGAGCCGGTTGGCAATGGCGGAAACGGCCCGGCTAATTTCCTGTTTGCTGCCGTAATTAAAAGCGACAACCAGATTGAGTTTTGAATTTCCCCGGGTAAGCCTTTCGGCATCATTAAGCAGGGACACTATGCCGGGTTCAAGGTCGTCTCGGCTGCCGACAATTTTTATTTTCACACCCGCATGATGCAGTTCGGCTACGTCCTGGCGGATAAAACGGCGCAGGAGTTCGAGCAAAAAAGAAACTTCGGCAGCGGGGCGCGACCAATTTTCGGAACTGAAGGAATAAATCGTGAGGTATTCAATGCCGAAATCGGCCGCCGCCTTTACGGCGCGCCGCAAGGCGTCAACGCCTGCCTTGTGTCCCGCGGATCGTGGCAGGCCACGGCGTGCGGCCCAACGTCCATTGCCATCCATGATAATAGCAACATGACGAGGCACAGCGGGCGGTCTGGTCAACATGGCACGTTGCTGCCCCTCAAACCTGCATGATTTCTGCTTCCTTTGATTTCAAAGAAGCATCAATTTCCTTAATCGTCTCGTCAGTCATCTTTTGCGTTTCTTCGGATTTTTTCTTGTGTTCGTCTTCGCTGAGCAAATGGTCTTTTTCCAATGCCTTCAATTGATCCATTCCGTCGCGCCGCACATTGCGCACGGCAATGCGGGCCTTTTCCGCATATTGATGGGCTACCTTAACAAGTTCCTTGCGGCGGTCTTGTGTCAGGTCCGGCATGCGCAGGCGAATGACCTGGCCTTCAGTTTGCGGGTTAAGACCAAGATTGGAGGCGTGAATGGCCTTTTCCACGGCAATTACCAACCCCTTGTCCCACACATTGATCTGCAAAAGGCGCGCTTCCGGAACCGTGACGGAAGCGACCTGATTGAGCGGCATCAGGGCCCCATAGGCATCCACTTGAACAGGTTCCAGCAAGGTTATGGAGGCGCGTCCGGTGCGCAGGCCGCCGAAATCATGCTTCAGGGATTCTGTGGCACCATGCATGCGGCGCTTAAGGTCAGCGGCGTTAAAGGGAACGGGTTGGGCCATGAACTAGTCCTTCGTCACTAATGTAAAGCGGCCAACGCCCGTTAGTACCTTTGAGACTGCGCCGGCTTCGCGGATGGAAAATACAATTACCGGAATCCCGTTGTCCCGTGCAAGGGCGATTGCAGCAGGGTCCATAATGCGCAAATCCCTGCTTAAAATCTCGGAGAAGGTTATTTTCTCAAAGCGCTTCGCCAGGGGGTTCTTTTTCGGGTCTTCGGCGTAAACGCCATCAACACTGGTTCCCTTGAAAAGGGCATTGCACTGCAATTCAGCAGCGCGGAGTGCCGAGCCCGTATCGGTTGTAAAGAAGGGCAAACCTGTGCCTGCCGCGCAAATAACCACCCTGTCTTTTTCAAGGTGATGAATACCTTTGGCCGGCGAATAGGTTTCGCACACGGTTGGCATGGCAATGGCCGAGAGGACGCGGGCGTCAATGCCTTTGGACTTCAACACGCCCTGCATGGCCAATGCATTCATGACGGTGGCCATAATACCCATGTGGTCGGCGCTGACCCGGTCCATCCCCTTGGCAGCGCCAGCGAGGCCCCGGAATATGTTGCCGCCGCCAATGACCAGCGCCATCTGGGCGCCTGCCTTGACGCAGGCGATGACATCATCGGCGACCCGGGCCACCGTATCGAGATCAATGCCGAAGGCCTGGTTGCCCATTAGCACTTCACCTGAGACCTTAAGAAGAATTCGCTTGTAGGTGATTTTGCTCATGAGTTTTATCATTCCAATAGGGAAAAGGCTCCATATTTTGGCCTATTCTAGGCTTTTGAAGGCCGATTCGTCTTAGGACATTTTTCACTTTAATCAAGGCCCTCGGCAAGTTGCGGCCCTTAACTCCGGAGTAAGCGAACCAAGCTTACTTTGGGACGAAAGGAAACCGAACATGCTTGCTTTCTTGTTCAACCCTTCGGGGCGTATTGGCCGCGCCAAATGGTGGCTTGCGCAACTCGTCGTCGTTGTAATCGCGATCTTCGTCCTGGTTATGGCCGGTATAATTAAATCCGACGCGGACCAAACCTTATCCAGCATGGATTTAACGTTAGCAGCGGGAGTCGTAGTACTTGCCATTCTCCTGCTGTGGATGACGTTTTGCGTGGCGGCGAAACGCTATCATGACCGGAATAAATCAGCCTGGTGGTATCTAATCCAGTTCATCCCTCTCATCGGGCCAATCTGGCAATTTGTCGAATTGGGGTTTTGCTCCGGCGACGATGCCGGCAATGATTATGGGCCAGGACCAGACTTCAACATCGATGACGATCTCAGGACCATGAAGATGGCCAGGAAAACGAACGAGGCCTATTCTACAGCGCAACGCCCTGCTTATCAGTCAGCAAGCGCCAGCAATAATGGTGGCCGTCAGGCGTTTGGCAAGCGCAGCTGAACAAAAGCAAAATTGGAACCAAGAAAGGGCGCCAATCGGGGCCCTCTTTTTCAATTCTCTGGGATCAAGATTGACCGGCAGCTTTTGCCACTTCGGCGGCGAAATCATCGACGGTTTTTTCAATGCCTTCACCGAGTTGCATGCGCACATAGCTCAGGAGCTTGATGGGTGCACCAGCTTTGTTTCCGACTTCGCCAAGAACCTGCGTCACCGACTTGGTGCCGTCATGCACGTAGGCCTGCTCCAACAGGCAATTTTCCTTGGCAAAGGTCTTGAGGCCAGAGGCAATGATCTTCTCCAGGACGTTTGCGGGCTTGCCGGCATTCTTTTCCTCAAGGATGGCCTTTTCGCGGGCCAGGGTTTCAGAAGGAACGCCAGCCAAATCCATGGCAACCGGATTGGTTGCGGCGACATGCATGGAGAGCAAGCGACCGAGGGCGGTCAGTTCTTCCTTGTTGCCGGTAGATTCAAGGGCGACCAGAACGCCGATCTTGCCCATGCCGGGGGCTATCTGGTTGTGCACATAGGAACCAATGACGCCATTGGTTACCTTGAGCGATGAAGTGCGGCGCACGCCCATGTTTTCGCCGATGGTTGCCACCATCTCAGCCACATATTCGGCCACTGCATGTTGCGAGCCGGGGAACTTGGCCGTTTTCAATTTTTCCGTATCGCCGCCAGCGCTGAGCGCCAGCTTGGCAATATCGGCAACCATGGCCTGGAATTTTTCGTTGCGGGCCACGAAGTCGGTTTCCGAATTCACCTCGACAGCAGCACCCGTGGTGCCATTCACTGCAATACCTACGAGGCCTTCGGCGGCCACGCGGGTCGATTTCTTGGCAGCCTTAGCCAAGCCCTTGGCGCGCAGCCAATCGACCGCCGCCTCCATGTCGCCATTGGTGGCGGCAAGCGCTGCCTTGCAATCCATCATGCCTACACCAGTTGATTCACGTAGGCTTTTCACCATGCCAGCTGTAATCTCAGCCATGATCATCCTCTTTCAAAAAGTGGAATAAGGGCCCGCGTTGATCGCAGACCCTTCAATGTCGTTATTCAGCTGAAACGGCTTCAGCGATTGGATTTTCATCAGCACCTACATCGTGGCCAGAAGACCCTTGCGCCTGGGCGATGCCTTCAATGGCAGCGCGCGCGATGAGATCGCAATAAAGCGCTACTGCGCGGCCCGCATCGTCATTGCCGGGAATGGGGTAATTCACCCCAACAGGATCCGAGTTCGTGTCGATAATGGCCACAACCGGAATGCCCAAACGATTGGCTTCCTTGATTGCCAAGGCTTCCTTGTTGGTATCGATGACGAACAGGATGTCTGGTGTTCCGCCCATGTCCTTGATGCCGCCCAGGGCCTTGTCGAGTTTGGTCTTCTCGCGGGAAATAGACAGCATTTCGCGCTTGGTGAGCCCAATGCCTTCCTTCGCGAGTTGCTCGTCCAGGGTGCGGAGATGCTTGATGGAATTGGAAATGGTTTTCCAGTTGGTGAGCATGCCGCCCAGCCAGCGGGAGTTCACATAGTATTGGGCCGAGCGCTTGGCGCTGTCGGCAATCTGCTCCTGCGCAGTGCGCTTGGTGCCTACGAACAGCACGCGGCCACCCTTGGCAACAGCGGCGGTCACGGCAAGAAGCGCCTGATGCAGCAATGGCACGGTCTGGGCCAAATCGATGATGTGGATGCCATTGCGCGAGCCGTAGATATACGACTGCATCTTGGGATTCCAGCGGTGGGTTTGATGTCCGAAATGAACG